>NZ_JBXWRY010000015.1:0-59943 GCF_059613135.1 Ruegeria sp. BHSB196 | reverse complement strand
TGCAGCGCGACCTGTTGCCGTTGATCGAGGGCACGACGGTGTCCACCAAACACGGCCCGGTCAAGACCGACCATATCCTGTTCATCGCCTCGGGTGCGTTCCACATCGCAAAACCGTCCGACCTTTTGCCGGAACTTCAGGGCCGTTTGCCGATCCGCGTTGAGTTGCGCGCATTGACCGAAGAAGACTTCGTTCGCATCCTGACCGAAACCGACAATGCTCTGACACGACAGTATACTGCACTGATGAAGACCGAGGACGTGTCCGTTTCCTTTACCGAGGATGGGATCGCCGCGCTGGCGCAGATTGCGGCCGAGGTGAACCAGAGCGTCGAGAATATCGGGGCGCGGCGCCTTTATACGGTGATGGAACGCGTCTTCGAAGACCTGTCCTTTGCCGCCCCCGACAAGGCCGGCGCCCAAATCACGGTGGATGCCGAATTCGTTCAGCAGAATCTTGGCGAATTGACGAAATCCACGGATCTCAGCCGTTACGTTCTTTAGAGGGGAGGCGTGGCAGGGGCGCTGCCCCTCTTGCCCTTCGGGCAATTCACCCCGGGTATTTGAAACCAGAAAGAAGCCAGCTTGTCGATTCCGCTTCTTTCTGGTCGAAAATACCCCAGGGAGCTCGAGGGACAGCGTCCCTCGACAATGCTTTTGAGCGCGCCGAAGGCGCACGATCATCCGAACGTTTCGATGATGCGGCTGGACCCTTTGGCAGAAACGTATACGGTGCGGCTCATCGGATATCGGGAGCGAGCAACCGGGGGTCGATTGGTTTAGGCGGTAGGTTTGCTCCAGTCGGATTGTGCCGATCTGACGGTGTCGGCAATCGTTCCGGAAGCGCTGACGAGGTCACGATGTTTCAGCATTGCCACCACGCGACCCGGAGGGGAACCGCAATTCTCGCCGCGCAATCGATTGAAGGCATCGTTATTTCGGTTTCTGTGCTGACACCGGACCGCGACAAGTGAGCACACAACCGGTGAAACAGAGGCTTCTTGCCGGTTACCTGGTGGTCAACGCAAGATGGCTGGCGGCGGGGGCGCTGCTGACATTCCTGTCGAGTTTCGGCCAGACCTTTTTCATCTCGATCTTCGCTGGCGAAATCCGTTCGGAATTCGATCTCACCCACGGGCAATGGGGCGGCATCTATACCTTGGGAACCGCTCTGTCGGCGGTCATCATGATCTGGGCCGGCGCGTTGACGGACATTTTCCGTGTCCGGGTTCTCGGGCCGGTAGTTTTGGCGGGGTTGGCTTTGGCCACCCTCGCTATGGCCTGGAACTCGGCGGTGGCCTTGTTGCCGGCCGTCATACTGGCGCTACGCCTATTTGGACAGGGGATGTGCAGCCATGTCGCCACGGTGGCAATGGCCCGCTGGTTTACGGCGACGCGGGGCAGGGCCTTGTCTATCGCCACGAGCGGATTCGCTGTGGGCGAAGCCCTTTTGCCACTTGCCTTCGTATCGCTGATGGCCGTGATCGACTGGCGTCTTCTGTGGCTGGCTGCGGGCGCCGGTGCATTCTTGGGGATACCGATCCTGCTGCGGCTGCTGCGGGAAGAGAGAACGCCTCAGAGCCTCGCCTCCGCGTATTCCGCAACCGGAATGAACGCACATCACTGGACGCGCCGTGAGGCGCTGAAGGATCCGTTGTTCTGGTTCATGGTTCCAGCTTTGCTTGGGCCGGCCGCTTTCGTGACAGCGTTCGTCTTTCATCAGGTTCATCTTGCTGAAATCAAGGGTTGGCGCCACATCGAGTTGGTGGCGTTGTTTCCGGCGTATACCGCCTTGTCCCTTGTATCGATGTTCGCGTCGGGCTGGGCACTGGACAAATGGGGCACGGGGCGGATGATGCCGGTCTACCAGTTGCCCATGGTTGCCGCGTTCTTGATCCTGTCGATGACCGAGAGCATCAGCGGGGCGATGATCGGCCTCGTCTTTCTGGCTGCGACCACGGGTGCCAACAGCACACTGCCCAGCGCGTTCTGGGCCGAGTTCTACGGGACGCGGCACATCGGGTCGATCAAGGCGATGGCCGCGGCGGTCATGGTGCTTGGGTCCGCGATCGGACCAGGGGTGACGGGCGCGCTGATCGATCTGGGGATCGGGTTGGAAACGCAGTTCCTTTGGATCGCGGTCTTCTTCCTGCTGGTCAGCTTTCTGGTCTGGCTGGGCGTTTCGCGGGCGGTTCGAAAGCTCTAGCGGCTGCGTCGGAGGTATATGTAGTAGGCCCCGTCGCCACCGTGGCTGACATGGGCCGGTGTCACCTGCAAAACCGCCTGTGCCAAAGGCGGCAGGGACAACCATCTGGGCACCTGATTGCGCAGAATCCCTCTTGGCATCGGAATTGGACCGGGTTCGTCCCGATCCTTGCCCTTTCCCGTGATGACCAGCACCAGGCGTTTGCCCGAAGCCTGCGCCGAAAGGACGAAACGGATCAATGCGGGATGCGCGGCCTCGACACGCATCCCGTGCAGGTCAAGCCTGGCCTCCGGAGTCAGCTTTCCGCGCTTCATCCGACCAAAGGCCTTGCGGTCCATTTGCAGCGGCGCAGCGGCCAACCCTTCGGCCACCGATGGCTTCAGGGTGTTCGGATGCAGCTTCGACGAGGCCGCCTGTCCGATCTCGATTGCCTCCGGTCGTTTCGGCAATGGCTTTTTCGGTTTTGGTTTCGGCAGGCTTTTGGGATGCACCGAGGGCGGGAGTTCGGGATGCAGGCGCTCCGTCTGTTGCGCGACCTTGCGCCAAAGCTCGATCTCATCTGCAGTCAGTTTGCGCCGGGTCATCTTCAACCATCCGGCAAAAGAGCATAGGCCCTCTGAATGGGAAGCAATACCACCATGCGTCCCGGATCCTTCAGCTTGCCGGCGGCTTCGCCGGCATCGTCGCCGGTTCCAAAGAAGATGTCGGCCCGTTGAGCGCCTTTGATCGCCGCGCCGGTATCCTGGGCGATCATCAGCCTCCGTATCGGCTCGGCGCCGTTCTTTTCGATCCACACCGGCGCGCCCAACGGCGTGAAGTCCGGATCGACGGCGACCGAACGCAGGCGAGTCACAGGACGGTTCATTGCACCCAGAGGCCCGAGATGAGGCCCGATCCGGGTGATCTTTCTGAAGAACACATAAGACGGGTTGTGGAACATCAGCTCCGCCCCTTCCACCGGGTTCTTTCGCACCCAGCTGCGGATCATCCTGGCACTCACCTGATGGGCGCCGAGGATGCCCCTTCGCACCAGTTCCGCGCCGATCGACCGATAGGGATGGCCGTTGGCGCCAGCATAGCCGACACGGAGCGTCTTGCCATCCGGCAAGCGAATTCGGCCCGAGCCCTGGATCTGCAGAAAGAACAATTCGACCGGATCGTCCACCCAGGCGATTTCGAGCCCCCGGTTCTCCAACACGCCATCGCTCAGCAACTGGCGCCGGGTGAGCCAGGGGCTGGTGTCGCGCGCTTCGGGTGGCATTCTGTAGACCGGATAGCGGAACCTCTCGGTCCGGTGCAGCGACCCTTCGAGTTCCGGTTCGAAATAGCCGGTGAAAAGGGCCTCGCGGCCGTCCTCGATCAATACGGGACGAAAGAAAAGCTCGAAGAACGACCTCGCGGCGGCGCCGGAATGCGCCTCGGCCACCGCGCACAGCGCGCGCCAGTCGGGGTCGTTCAGGTCACGGCATGTGTTCAGAAACACCGACAAAGCCGCCGCATGATCGTCTGCGGCCCAACCGTCCAGTTTCTCGAAGGTCAGAACGGTATGCCTTACCTCGGCCCCGGATGCGCTGGCGAAAGTCATGAGAGCCGTCGCCAGGACAACAGACCGGAGTTTGGCGCTCATGCGTCCGTTGCGACCAGCATCCAGTTCGGATCGTCGCTGCCCATCACCCGTGCAAAGGTCCAGCTGTCCTTTTGTCGCTTGACGGTGTTCGGGCTGCCTTCGACGATGTCGCCGCCGCGATCCCGAACGACCGAGGTCAATTCGCCCACGAAACGCATGGTGATCTCGGCCCTGTTGGTGTCCTTGTCGAACTGCACGTCAGACAGAGTGGTTTCGCGCACACCGATGAATTCGGCCTCGATGGTCAGGCCCTGATCCTCGCGGGCGGCAACGACCGACACGAAGGTGTCGAACACCTCTTCCGAAAGGAAAGGCTGGATTTCATCGAGATTGCCGCGCTCGAATCCCATGACGATCAGTTCATAGGCGCCGCGCGCGCCTTGCACGAACTCGGTGACCGAAAAACCCGGCTCGACACGCTTCATGGCGGCAAGGGCTTCGGCCTGGGGGCTGTCCTCGGGCACGTGGTCGATGATGTCCTGATCCGGACCGCCCTCGATCACCTCGAAGTCGCGCCGGGACTTGTTTGCCGGCTGCTGCGGAAGAGGCGGCTTTTCAAAGCCCTCCCGAGTGCCCAGAACGCTTTTCAGGCGCAGGATCAGGAAAACGGCGATGCCGGCCAGCACCAGAAGCTGGATCAGGGGTGAGTTCATTTCGTCCTCATTTCAGAACTGAGACTTTGTGCACTGGGCCTCAAGTCATTATGTAGGGGACACACGGGGGCAAGTCCACCACCCGGTCAAAGCGAAAGGACGCATCTCATGTATCTGTTTCTGGCCTTTTTGTTGGTGCCGATCGTCGAAATCGCCCTGTTCATACAGATCGGCGGTCTGATCGGACTTTGGCCGACGCTTCTGATCGTGGTGCTGACCGCGGTTCTGGGCGCCTGTCTGGTGCGGACGCAAGGCCGCATGGCGTTGGGCCAGTTGCAGCGCGCCTTCTCCGACCTCGACGATCCGACCGAACCGCTGGCGCATGGTGCGATGATCCTGTTTTCGGGTGCATTGCTGCTGACGCCCGGCTTCTTCACCGATGCCGTGGGTTTTGCCCTGCTGATCCCCGGCGTTCGTGTGGCGGTCTTTCGCTATCTGCGGTCACGGGTCACGGTCACGCATTTCACCATGGGTGGAGCCGGCCGGACACGCGCGGGTCCGGACCCTTTCGCGCACGGAGACATCATCGAAGGCGAGTATCACGAAGTGCGCCCCCGCCGCGACCCTACAGAGCGTTCGGGATGGGTCGAAGGCCCTGATCGCCATTGAGAAACCCGCCCCGAGTTGTTAAGCAGCCACGACCTTCATCACCGGAGACTTCCCATGACAGACGACAGCGCCGAAGCGCCCAAAGCCGCCCAACAGCCGCCGCAAGTTCAGATGCGGGTTCTGGGACAGTTCATCCGTGATCTGTCCTTTGAAAACGTGATGGCCCAGAAGGGCGCATCGGGCGACGTACAGCCCGAAATCAACGTCCAGGTCAACCTCGACGCCAAAAAGCGGAAGCCCGACCACCAGTATGAGGTTTCGATCAAGCTGAACCTCAAGTCCAAGGTCAAGGGCATGGAAGATGTGATGTTCCTGTTCGAGATCGACTATTGCGGGTTGTTCCATGTCGAGGGCGTACCGGAGGATCAGCTGCACCCCTTCCTGCTGATCGAATGCCCGCGGATGCTGTTCCCGTTCCTGCGCCGGATCGTGGCCGACGTGACGCGCGACGGCGGGTATCCGCCGGTCAACCTGGACAATATAGATTTCGTTCAGCTCTACCGGAACGAGTTGATGCGCCGTCAGGCCGAGCAGGCCCAGAAAACCGACGCCTGATTCCCGGCTTCGTGCCCGGTCTTACCGGGCGCGTTTCCAAATCGCGTTGTCGCCGAGTTTTTCGACGAACGCCTCATGCGCCATCCGCTCCTGATCGGTGATCCGGCTGGCGAGCGGAACCGGGCGCGCGGTGGGACGCCAGGTATCGTCATCCTGACCGGGACTGCGCGACACCTCTGCCGTCAAACCGAAATCCGGCTGCCGGCCGCCGATCAGTTCCAGATAGACCTCGGCCAGAATTTCGGAGTCGAGCAGAGCCCCGTGCAGCACCCGGTTCGAATTGTCGATGTTGAACCTGCGGCACAAGGCATCCAGCGATGCCTGCGCGCCCGGGAATTTCCTGCGCGCGATCGCCAGAGTGTCCACCGCTTGTTCCATCGGGATCGGGGGCAAGCCCATCCAGCCCAATTCGGCGTTCAGGAACTTCATGTCGAAAGCCGCATTGTGGATCACCAGCTTCGCATCGCCAACGAAATCGCGAAACTTCTGCCCGATCATTGCAAAGACCGGCTTGTCCCGCAGCGTGATCTGGCCCGGCGCCGGCTCCTGAGGCGGCTCCAGCAGATCGGGGCCGATGCCGTGCACGCCGAAGGCTTCGGCCGGCATCGCGCGTTCGGGATTGACATATTCGTGAAACGTCTCGCCCGTGGCGACGTGGTTCCACAGTTCGACCGCGCCGATTTCCACGATCCGGTCACCGCTTTCGGGATCAAAGCCCGTGGTTTCCGTGTCGAGTACGATCTCACGCATTCTTCAGCCCCGCCCTGATCTGCCTGACGATATCCTGCACCTGCGCGCGGGCATGGTCCAGCGTGTCGGTGACAATGACATAATCCGAACGGGCACATTTTTCGTCATTTGGCATCTGTTTCGCACGAATGTGTTCGAACTGCTCTTCGGTCATCGTGCCGCGCGCCATGACCCGTTGTTTCTGGATTTCGGGCGAAACCGACACGCAGGCCACCGCGTCCATCGCCGCGTCGCCGCCGGTTTCGAACAGAAGCGGGATGTCGAACACCACAATGTCCGAGGAGGCGCGCGCCCGGAACTCCGCCCGATCCTGAGCGACGAGGGGATGAACGATCCGCTCGATCCTCCTGAGGGCGGCGGGGTCATCGGCTATGATGCGTTTCAGGGCTTCCCGGCTGACTGCGCCATCCTCGATGGCATCGGGAAAAATCGAACCCATGGGCTCGACAGCCGCGCCGCCGGGCGCATAGAGGCGATGGACTGCGGCGTCGGCGTCCCACAGATCACACCCCTCATCGGCAAACATCCGTGCCGTGGTGCTCTTGCCCATGCCGATCGAGCCTGTCAGCCCCAGCGCGAAACTCATGCCAGCGCCGCCGCGCGGGTCGCCGCATCGACCTCGGGCCGCTGACCGAACCAACGCTCGAATCCGGGTACCGCCTGATACAGCAACATACCCAATCCATCCACGGTAGCGCAGCCGGCCGCCTCCGCCTCTTGCAATAGCCGGGTCTTGAGCGGCGCATAGACCAGATCGGTCACGGTCATGCCCGGCTTGAGACCGTCCAGCGGCACTCTCAGCTCCGGTTGGCCGATCATGCCCAAAGAGGTCGTGTTCACCACCAGGGACGCATCTTCGACCACGTTGCCCGCCTGTATCCAATCCGCAACCGAAACACGCGGACCGAAATCGTCGCTCAGTGTTTCGGCGCGGGAACGCGTCCGGTTGGTCACGATGATTTTGGTTACACCGGCTTCGATCAAAGCGGCGATCACGGCGCGGGCGGCGCCGCCCGCGCCGAAGACAACGGCCGCGCCTTGCTCGGGATCCCAGCCGGGCACACCGCTGCGCAGGTTTTCGATGAAGCCGTAACCATCTGTGTTGTCAGCCAAGATTTCTCCATCTGGCGAGAAGGTCAGGGTATTGGCCGCTCCGATCCGTTGCGCTCTTTCCGTCACTTGATCGGCCAGGGCCAAGGCCGTTTCCTTGTGCGGCACGGTGACGTTCGCGCCCACGAAACCAGCGCGGGGCAAGACGCGCAGAACCTGTTCCAGGTCGTCCGGTTTGACATCCATCGGAATGTAATGCCCCGGCAAACCATAGGTTGCGAGCCAATGGCCGTGCAGCTTCGGCGATCTGGAATGCGCGACGGGATGACCGATCACCCCGGCCAGAGGTATGCGCTTTGCCGTCATTGCTCGATCACTCCCCGTATGGCCAGAAATCCCAGAAGCTCCAACAGGGGCATACCCAAAACGTTAAAATAGTCACCGTCAATGGCGGAGAAGAGCCGGACGCCTTCCTCTTCCAACTTGTAGGCTCCAACAGAATCACGAATGCTGTCCCAGTTCCGCGTCACATACTCCTGCAGATAGGCGTCGGAGCTGTCCCGCATGCGTAGCCGAACCTGGCCGACGTGCCGCCAAATGGGTTGACCGTCCTGGCAAATGACCGCTGCCGAAAACAGCATATGGCACCGGCCGCGCATTTCCCTAAGCTGGTCAAGGGCCGAGTCGGGACTCTCGGGCTTGGACAACAGCCGGCCGCGAAAATCGAGAACCTGATCGCACCCCAGAACCAGCGCATCCGGTGTGCGATCACTGATCTTTCGGGCCTTCAGTTCGGCCAACGCATCCGCGATGTCACGTGGAGATGTATTCTCGGCCAGCAAGGCGCGTTTCACGGCGTCTTCATCGACTCTGGGCACGGTGATGGTGAAAGGCACACCCGCATTCTCCAGGAGCTTGGCCCGTATTCCGGACCCAGACGCAAGGACAAGAGGGATGGTCATGTGGAAAACCCCGTGGGCAAGGTACCAAGTCGGCTTGAATGCTTTGTATGGCTTTCCGGTTGACATGCAAGTCCGCCACCCTGGCTGCAAACATCCAGGATTCGCTCTGGTTCTGTCCCATAGGGAGAAGGATAAGTCCGACCCGTTGGAGAACGGAGATACTCAGCAAGCCCCCAGAAGCTATCCAGTGACGCCGGCAGGCGAATTTCCTATATCTTATTGTAATTAAATAGTAAAATCCGTGATTTCCACACCTGTGGACAATCTGTTTGGAAAAAATCCGGTTGAGGAAAACCGTCTGGACAACCGAATAATCCACGAAATTCTAGCGGCCAACAAATCCATCATCCTTTCTCTCTTCTTTCTTTTTTATTAGGGAAGATCCGAACACCGGTGAGGACTTGAATGACCGACCTTCTCTTTACCATCTATCCCTGGGTGAAATCCCTGCACATCATGGCTGTGATTTCATGGATGGCGGGCTTGTTCTATCTGCCTCGCTTGTTCGTATATCACGTGGAACAGGCGCAAACCGTGGATGGCGCACCCCGAATATTCCTGGAAATGGAAGAAAAGCTTCTGCGGGTGATCATGCGCCCGGCAATGATCGTGTCGTGGGTCTGTGGCCTGATCATGGTGTTCACGCCGGGGGTGGTGGATTGGCAATGGGTGTGGCCCTGGGCCAAGGGCGTATCCGTCATCGCCATGACGTGGTTTCACCATTGGCTTTTGGCACGCCGAAAGGACTTTGCAGAAGGCCGAAACACGTTGACCGGCCGTCAGTATCGCCTGATGAACGAGGTGCCGACAATCTTGATGGTCATCATCGTCCTGGCCGTGATCCTGAAGTTCTGAGCACGGTTTGACTCCGCTGCACCGCTCTTTTATGTAGAGGTCAAGCCGCCCGTCCGGGCGGAACGTCTTCCTGTCTGAAAACATATCTGCGCCGCGTCACCGGCGGCCAAGGGTCGTATCACCATGACAATCCAATCCCTGAACCTCTCCGATCTCAAGGTCAAAAGCCCGAAAGACCTGCTATCCATGGCCGAGGAGCTCGAAATCGAAAACGCCTCGACCATGCGAAAGGGCGAGATGATGTTCCAGATCCTGCGCGAACGCGCGGACGAAGGCTGGACCATCGGTGGTGACGGCGTTCTGGAGGTGCTGCAGGACGGTTTCGGTTTCCTGCGCTCGCCCGAAGCGAACTATTTGCCGGGTCCGGACGATATCTATGTCTCGCCTGACATGATCCGTCAGTACTCTCTGCGGACCGGAGACACGGTGGAAGGCGCGATCAAGGCGCCTGATGACAATGAGCGGTATTTCGCGCTGACCAACGTCACCAAGATCAATTTCGAGGATCCGGAAAAGGCGAAGCACAAGATCGCCTTCGACAACCTGACGCCGCTTTATCCCGACGAACGCCTGAAGATGGAGATCGAAGATCCCACCATCAAAGACAAGTCGGCCCGCGTCATCGACCTGGTGGCACCGATCGGGAAGGGCCAGCGGTCGCTGATCGTGGCGCCGCCGCGGACGGGTAAGACGGTGATCCTGCAGAACATAGCGCATTCCATCGAAAAGAACCATCCGGAGTGCTATCTCATCGTTCTGCTGATCGACGAACGTCCGGAAGAAGTGACCGACATGCAGCGTTCGGTGCAGGGCGAAGTTGTATCCTCGACTTTTGACGAACCGGCGACGCGGCATGTCGCTGTGTCGGAAATGGTGATCGAAAAAGCCAAGCGTCTGGTCGAACACAAACGAGATGTTGTTATTCTTCTCGATTCGATCACAAGACTTGGTAGGGCTTTTAACACCGTCGTACCCTCCTCGGGCAAGGTTCTGACCGGTGGCGTGGACGCCAACGCATTGCAACGGCCCAAACGGTTCTTCGGTGCGGCGCGGAATATCGAAGAGGGCGGTTCGCTGACCATCATTGCCAC
The DNA here is from genome assembly GCF_059613135.1 of Ruegeria sp. BHSB196. Classification (NCBI taxonomy): domain Bacteria; kingdom Pseudomonadati; phylum Pseudomonadota; class Alphaproteobacteria; order Rhodobacterales; family Roseobacteraceae; genus Ruegeria; species Ruegeria sp. BHSB196. The sequence goes on along the minus strand of NZ_JBXWRY010000015.1, from coordinate 49,586 downwards.
CGCGCTGATCGACACCGGAAGCCGGATGGACGAGGTGATCTTTGAAGAATTCAAGGGCACCGGCAACTCCGAGATCGTCCTGGATCGCAAGATCGCCGACAAGCGGGTGTTCCCGGCCATCGATATCCTCAAGTCCGGCACACGGAAAGAGGATCTGCTGGTCAACAAGGCCGATCTGGCAAAAACCTATGTCCTGCGCCGCATCCTCAACCCGATGGGCACCACCGATGCCATCGAATTCTTGCTCTCGAAGCTGAAACAGACCAAGACGAACTCCGAGTTCTTCGACTCGATGAACACCTGAACCGGTTTCACCACTGTCGCGGGGCGTTGCTATGGATACGATTTTCGCCCTGGCCAGCGCGCAGGGCAAGGCGGGCGTGTCGGTCATCCGGCTATCCGGGACTTTGGCATATTCCGCGGCCGAAAGGTTGGCCGGACCCGGTTTGCCGCGCCGTGGCATGCGAGTGCGTCGGCTCCGGTCCTCCGAAGGCGAACGACTGGACGATGGTGTGGTCCTGACTTTTGCAGGCCCCGCCAGTTTCACGGGCGAGGATGTTGTCGAATTCCAGATCCACGGCAGCACCGCCGCAGTGAATGCTGTACTGCGGGAACTGGCGGAGATGGATGGCCTGCGGCTGGCGGAACCAGGGGAATTCACCCGCCGCGCCATGGAAAACGGAAAGCTCGATCTGGCCCAGGTCGAGGGTCTGGCCGATCTCATCGATGCCGAAACCGAGGCGCAGCGCAAACAGGCGCAGACAGTCCTTGCCGGCGAGCTCGGGAAGCTGGCGGAACGCTGGCGTCGCGACTTGATCCGCGCGGCATCCCTGATCGAGGCGGTCATCGACTTTGCGGACGAGGATGTTCCGACCGACGTGACACCCGAAGTGCGCGCACTGATCTCGGGCGTCTCCGACGACCTTGAACGCCAGGTTGCCGGTGTCCGTATGGCCGAGCGAATCCGCAACGGTTTCGAAGTGGCCATCGTCGGACCCCCGAATGCCGGAAAATCCACGCTGCTCAATGCACTGGCGGGCCGGGAGGCGGCGATCACGTCGGAATATGCCGGCACGACGCGGGACATCATCGAGGTGCGCATGGATCTTGGCGGCTTGCCTGTAACCTTGTTGGATACGGCCGGTATGCGAGAAACACGCGACCACGTCGAAGGGTTGGGAATTGCGCTGGCACGCAAACGGGCGGATTCGGCGGATCTGAGGGTTTTTCTTGCCGAATCCACGGATGATCTGGGTGTGGCATTCCGGCCAGGTGATATTCACGTGTTTCCCAAGGCGGATTTGCGCACGGATGGTCGGGAAGGGATCTCGGGACGAACCGGGCAGGGGATTGATTGCCTGATATCGCAGATTTCGAGTATTCTTGGTGAGAGGTCCACTACTGCTGGTATAGCGACGCGCGAACGGCATCGCGCGGCAATGACCAAGGCACTGGCATCGATCAAGGCAGGAATGGCCGTTCTGGAATCGGGCCCGGACCTGTATGATATTGCGGCAGAAGAGCTGCGTACGGCCATCCGCGCCTTGGAATCTCTGGTTGGACGAATAGATGTGGAAAACTTGCTGGACGAGATCTTTGCGAGTTTCTGCCTGGGAAAATAGGGAGTGTTTCACGTGAAACATTCACACTTCGATGTCGCTGTCGTCGGCGCGGGACACGCCGGTACCGAAGCGGCCCACGCGGCGGCGCGGATGGGCGTCCGCACGGCATTGATCACTCTGTCGCCGACCGATATTGGCGTCATGTCCTGCAATCCGGCCATCGGCGGCCTTGGCAAGGGGCATCTGGTGCGCGAAATCGATGCGCTGGACGGTGTCATGGGGCGGGTTGCGGACCGGGCCGGAATCCAGTTCCGCCTGCTGAACCGCCGCAAGGGTCCGGCCGTGCAGGGCCCAAGGGCGCAGGCAGACCGCGCGTTGTATCGTGCCGCAATGCAACAGGAAACCGCCGAACGGGAGGGGTTGCAGGTCATCACGGGCGAAGTCACCGATTTTCTGATGGACGGAAATCGTGTGACCGGGGTTCTTTTGGCGGATAGGTCGGAAGTCCGCGCAAGAACCGTGGTTCTGACCTCGGGCACGTTTCTGCGCGGCGTCATTCACATCGGGGACGTGTCCAGACCCGGCGGACGCATGGGTGATCGGCCGTCTGTCAAGCTGGCCGAGCGGCTGGACAGCTTTGATCTGCCTTTGGGGCGGCTCAAGACGGGTACACCACCAAGGCTGGATGGACGCAGCATCGACTGGTCGGACTTGGAGCGGCAGGACGGCGACGCAGAGCCGACGCTGTTTTCCTTCCTTTCGAAATCGCCAACGGCGCCACAGATCTGGTGTGGCATTACGCACACCAACACCCGCACACACGAGATCATCGAACGCAATCTTTCCCGCTCGGCCATGTATGGTGGGCACATTGAAGGAGTCGGCCCAAGGTATTGTCCCTCCATCGAGGACAAGATTGTCCGGTTCGCCGAAAAGGAGTCGCATCAGATCTTTCTGGAGCCAGAGGGCGTCAACGATCACACCATCTACCCGAACGGCATTTCGACATCGTTGCCCGAGGACGTGCAGCTGGAATATGTGCGGTCGATCAAGGGGTTGGAGAACGCGAAAATCCTGCAACCGGGTTACGCCATTGAGTACGACTATGTGGATCCGCGCGTTCTGACGCCACGACTGTCCCTGCCACAGGCGCCGGGATTGTATCTGGCGGGTCAGATCAATGGTACGACGGGCTATGAGGAAGCGGCGGCCCAGGGCCTGGTCGCAGGACTGAACGCGGCGCTGGAAGTTCAAGGGCGCGAACCGCTGCATTTCACCCGCGCGAACAGCTATATTGGGGTGATGATCGACGATCTCACAACCCGTGGTGTGGCCGAGCCATATCGGATGTTCACGTCTCGGGCCGAGTTTCGGCTGTCCCTGAGGGCGGACAACGCCGATCAACGTCTGACGCCGGTGGGTCTGACGATCGGTTGTGTCGAGGAAGCGCGCAAGCACGCCTTTGAACGCAAGATGGAACGGCTGGAAGCGGTAAAATCCCGGCTGACCGAACAAACCTTCACGCCGCGCGAGATCCGCGAGGCCGGGATCGCGGTCAATCAGGACGGCAACCGCCGGGACGGAATGGCGCTCCTCGCGTTTCCAACGGTACGGTTCCAGGATATTCTGCCGCTGTTCGACGATCTCCACGATGTCGACGAGGAAACGCGCCGCCAGGTCGAACGGGATGCGCTGTACGCAAACTACATCCTGCGGCAACAACGGGATGTCGAGGCGATGAGGCGGGACGAGGCGCAGGAAATCCCAGCGGATTTCGATTTCTATGCGCTGGATGGCTTGTCCAACGAACTCAAGCAGAAACTCTCGACCGTGCGGCCGGTGAACATCGGACAGGCCAGCCGGGTCGAAGGTGTTACGCCGGCGGCGCTGACGCTGATCCTTGCCCGAGTTCGAAGGGCTCTGAAGGTGCGCGGCGCATGAAGGGGGATGGCCCCGCAACTCCGGATGCGCTGAATGTTTCACGTGAAACATTGGACCGGCTGGAGGTCTTTTCAGAGCACCTGATCCGCTGGAATTCCCGGATCAACCTTGTTTCCAGAGCCAGTCTTTCCCAGCTTTGGCAACGACATATCCTTGATTCCATTCAGGTCTTTCGTTGCGTGGGCGCACGGGGGCATTGGGTGGACTTGGGCAGCGGCGGTGGATTTCCAGGGCTGATCTGCGCAATCATGGCGCAAGAAGAGGCGCCGGATACCCAATTCACGCTGGTGGAAAGCGATCAGCGCAAGTCGGCGTTTCTCAGAACGGCGGCGCGCGAATGCGGTGCCAGGTGTACCGTGATCAGCCGCCGGATCGAGGCCATTGATCCCCTCTCTGCCGACATCCTCTCGGCGCGGGCAGTCGCGGACCTTTCGATTTTGCTCTCCTGGTGTGAACGCCATCTGAAGAGGTCGGGAACGGCGTTGTTTCCAAAGGGCGCAAGCTGGGAGAAAGAAGTCGCCGAAGCCAGCAAGGAATGGAAATTCGACGCGGACCCGATTACTAGTTTAACCGAGCCCCAGGCCGTCATCCTGAAAATCAAAGGAGTGTCACGTGATTGATCTGTCTCGCCCGGAAGGCCCCCGGATCATTGCGGTCGCAAATCAGAAAGGGGGGGTGGGGAAAACCACGACGGCCATAAACCTTGCGGCAGGAATGGCGGAAATCGGGTGCCGTGTGCTGGTGATCGATCTGGATCCGCAGGGGAACGCCTCGACAGGTCTGGGAGTCGATGATCGCGACTGGACCACATATGATTTGTTGATCGACGAGGCCCCGTTGGAGGCGGTCATACAAGAAACCGCGATCGAGGGGCTCTCCATTGTCCCGGCGACGGTGGACCTGAGTTCGGCGGATATCGAACTCATTTCCAATGAAAAACGCAGCTTTCTCCTGCATGACGCGCTCCGGCAGACCGGGATGGACAGATTCCACTTCGACTACATCCTGATTGACTGCCCGCCGTCGCTGAACCTTCTGACGGTGAATGCCATGGTCGCCGCCAATTCCGTTCTGATCCCCCTGCAAAGCGAGTTCTTTGCCCTGGAGGGGTTGTCACAGCTGATGTTGACGGTCAGAGAGGTGCGCCAGACGGCGAATCCAGGGCTGCGCATCGAAGGTGTTGTGTTGACCATGTATGACAACCGCAACAACTTGTCCCGTCAGGTCGAGAAGGATGCACGTGACAATCTGGGCGAGATGGTATTTAAAACCAAGATACCAAGGAATGTCCGGGTCAGCGAAGCGCCGTCCTTTTCGCTCCCGGTCCTGCAATACGATTCCGGTTCTCTGGGCGCCATGGCTTATCGCCATCTCGCTCGGGAAATCCTGAGCAGGCATAGAAGAGTTGCCGCATGAACGGCGGAGAGGAGGGTCAGGTGAACATCAAAAAGGGCAAGCCACGGGGGTTGGGGCGCGGCCTGTCCGCTCTGATGGCGGATGTCACTCAGGACACGGCCGGATCCGCTGGTCAAGAGCCACGCCGCCCGAACACGCGCGTGCCCATCGAAAAGGTGAGGGCAAATCCGAACCAGCCACGCAGGTCGTTTTCTCAGGACCAGCTCGACGAGCTGGCGGCCTCGATCCGGGAAAAAGGCATCATTCAACCGCTCATCGTCCGCCCCATGGAGGCCGGGGATTACGAAATCGTAGCCGGTGAACGGAGATGGCGGGCCGCGCAACTGGCGCAACTACACGAAGTACCTGTAATCGTTAGAGAATTTGACGATACTGAGGTTCTGGAAGTTGCGATCATCGAGAACATCCAGCGCGCCGATCTGAATGCGGTTGAAGAGGCCGCCGGGTATCGGCAACTGATGGAACGGTTTGGGCACACCCAGGAAAAGCTGGCTGAGGCTTTGGGCAAAAGCCGCAGCCACATCGCGAACCTGCTGCGTCTGCTGTCCTTGCCGGCGGATGTGCAAGCCCTTGTGATCGAAGGCAAATTGTCGGCAGGCCACGCCCGGGCGCTGATCACGGCCAGCAACCCGTCGGAACTGGCCCGAACCGTGGTACAGAACGGGCTGTCGGTTCGGCAGACCGAAGCTTTGGTCAGAAAGCAGCAGCAACGTGAGACGCAGGCCGATGCCCCGCGCAGGAAACCTGCCGGTGCCGAAAAGGACGCCGACACCCGTGCTCTGGAAAAGGACTTGTCGGCGATCCTGGCCATGAAAGTCGCCATCAATCACAAGCCCGGAACCGAGTCGGGGCAGGTGGTGCTGACCTACGAAAACCTGGACCAGCTGGACGACCTCTGTGCCAAGCTCAGCCGTTAGGGCGGGTCCAGATAAAGACCATGACGCCACTCAATACCACGGCCTGAATGATCAGGACGTATGACGGGGCGCCAAGCAGCAGGGAAATCAGGAAAACTGCAGCTACGGACAGGGTTGCCGCGCGCTTGGCCGCGGGGTTTATGGCGCGCGACGTCTGCCAGTCGATGATCAGCGGGCCGAACGTGCGGTGCGTCAGCAGCCAGGTGTGCAGGCGAGACGAGGATCTGGCAAAAAAGAACGCTGCCAGCAGCAAGAACGGCACGGTCGGAAGCAGCGGCAGGAACACGCCCAATGTGGCAAGCGCGACGCAAACCAAACCCAACGCGGCCCAAAGGTACTGCATCGCCTAAACCGCCAACAGATCGCGGATCACGGCGTTCAGCACCGCTCGGCCCTTGCGCGTGACGCGCAGGGTGTTCGCTTCGTGCTCGACCATGCCGATCTCGGTCAGGTGGTCGAGCCGGTCCTGCGGCAGCGACATGCCAGATAGTCGCTCATACCTCTCAATATTTAGTCCCTCTGTGAGACGTAACCCCATCATGAGGTATTCAAAGCCCTGTTCCCGCGCGGTGAGCTGGGTTCTGTCACATTCGCCACCAGCGGAAAAGGCGGCCTTCAACCAAGCCGCGGGATCGCGAAGTGTTTCGGTGGCGAATCTCTGTCCGCCGATGGTCAAGCGCCCATGCGCGCCCGGTCCGATCCCGACATAGTCCCCGTAACGCCAATAGATCAGGTTATGGAGCGACTGCGCGTCGTTTCGGGCATGGTTCGAAATTTCATAGGCAGGCATCCCATGGGCATCGCAGATTTCCTGGGTTTCCAAATACATATCCGCGGCCCGGTCGTCTTCCGGCAGACCCTTCAGCCGACCCCGGGCGTAGCGGTCGCCAAAGGCCGTACCGTCTTCGATAGTGAGTTGATACAGCGACAGATGGTCGATCGCCATCTTCAACGCTTCGGACAATTCCGAACGCCAGGCGTCCAGTGTTTGGAGCTGCCGCGCATAGATCAGATCAAAGCTGACCCGCTCAAAGCACGCGCGGGCAATGTCGAAAGCAGCCCGCGCCTCGGCCGCCGAGTGGATTCGGCCCAGGCGGCGCAGGTCATCGTCATTCAGGGCCTGGATGCCGAGCGAAACGCGGTTGACGCCGGCCGCCCGATAGCCGGAAAACCTGCCGGCTTCGACCGAACCCGGATTCGCCTCGAGCGTTATTTCCATGTCATTTGACGTGCGCCACACTGTCCGGACCTTGTCGATTACCGCCGCAACCGTGTCTGGCTGCATGAGCGACGGCGTCCCGCCGCCAAAGAAGATGGTATTCAGAACACGGTCCGGTGTCTCGGCAGCGGCACGGTCCAGTTCCATCAAATAGGCGTCAAGCCATTGCTTTTGATTAATTTTTCTTGATACGTGACTGTTGAAGTCGCAATAGGGGCATTTGGCCTCGCAATAGGGCCAATGCACATAGAGCCCAAAGCCCCCGTTGCGCCAGTCATCCGCCAAAACAGCCCTTTACGAACTTCTCCACCGCACGGGCGCGATGGCTGATCTTGTTCTTTTCCCAACGGTCCATCTCGGCATAGGTAATGTCATAACCGTCCGGGACAAACATCGGATCATAGCCAAACCCGTCCTTGCCGCGGATCGGCCAGACCAGGTGCCCGGGCGCGACGCCCTCGAACACCTCGTCATGCCCGTCAGGCCAGGCAAGGACCAGCGTACACCGGAATTGAGCGGTTCGGGGATGCGGGGCGTTTTTTTCTTCGAGCGCCTCATGCGCCCGAGTCATCGCCATGACGAAGTCCCGCCCGTTGCCGGTTTCGGCCCAGTCGGCGGTGTGGACGCCAGGCGCGCCATCCAGCGCATCGATGGTAATCCCGGAATCATCCGACAAAGCCGGCAATCCGGTGGCCCGCGCCGCGGCGTGGGCCTTGATGCGAGCATTGCCGACAAAGGTGGTTTCGGTTTCCTGCGGTTCCGGAAGGTTCATTTCGGCGGCACCCACGACCTTGACGCCGAACGGTTCGAGAAGATGCGCAACTTCTTCCAGCTTGCCCCGGTTGTGGGTGGCCACCAGCAGCGTATCGCCGACGAACCTGCGAGTCATGCGGTGGCAGCCCGTTGCGCGGCGACCAGTTCGCCCACGCCTCTTTCCGCCAGATCGGCAAGCTGGTTCATTTGATCCCGGCTGAACACCGCGCCTTCGGCAGACATCTGCACCTCGATCAGCTTGCCCGATCCGGTCATGATGAAATTGCCGTCCACTCCGGCCTCGCTATCCTCCGGGTAATCCAGATCAAGCACCGGTTGACCGGCATAGATACCGCAGGAGACCGCGGCGACGGGATCGACCAACGGGTCCGAAAGAACTTCGCCGGCCTTCATCAGCTTGTTGACCGCCAGACGCAGGGCGACCCAACCGCCGGTGATTGCCGCGCAGCGGGTGCCGCCATCGGCTTGGATCACATCGCAGTCGATGGTGATCTGGCGCTCGCCCAACGCGACCCGATCCACGCCAGCGCGCAGCGACCGGCCGATCAGCCGCTGGATCTCGACGGTTCGACCGCCCTGTTTTCCTGCGGCGGCCTCGCGCCGCATCCGCGTATTGGTCGCGCGTGGCAACATGCCGTATTCAGCTGTGACCCATCCCAGACCCGACCCCTTGATGAAGGGCGGTACGCGATCTTCAAGCGTGGCGGTGCACAGCACGTGGGTATCGCCGATCTTGATCAGGCAGGAACCTTCGGCATGTTTCGTAAAGCCGGTCTCGATTGAAACCGGCCGCATTTCGCATAAATCTCGTCCAGAGGGTCGCATGAGACGTCCTTTGTTGTCCGGTCTCGGGATAGCGTCCGTTTGTGTGGCGATGCAACCCCGATTGACCTTTCATGGCGCTGCGATTTAATGGCGACCCATCAAGGGGCTGCTGATGAGCGAAGCGAGCAAGATACTTGACGAGATGAACGACCGGTCCCGCGAGGTGTTCCGGCTGATCGTCGAAAGCTATCTCGACAGCGGCGAGCCCGTGGGCAGCCGCACCCTGAGCCGTTCGATGAGCGAAAAGGTCAGCGCGGCCACCGTGCGCAACGTGATGCAGGATCTGGAATTTCTGGGCCTGCTCAACAGCCCGCATGTCAGCGCGGGACGGGTGCCGACACAGATGGGGCTGCGCATGTTCGTGGACGGGCTGCTGGAGCTGGGCGATCTTGACAATGAAGACCGGGAAAAGCTGGACGCGACCCTGGGCGACAATGCCGGAGATGTCGGCGGGATGCTGGATCGGATCGGCGCCGCCTTGTCGAACGTGACACATGGCGCGTCGCTGGTGCTTACGCCCAAGCATGAGGCCGAAGTCAAACATATCGAATTCGTGTCGCTGGCGCATGACCGAGCCTTGGTGGTTCTGGTCTTTGCCGATGGTCACGTCGAAAACCGCCTGTTCACGCCTCCGCCGGGCCAGACGCCCAGCTCCATGCGCGAGGCGGCCAACTTCCTCAATGCGTTGATCGAAGGGCGAAAGCTGAGCGAGATTCGCAAGATCATTCAAAACGAAATCGCGCAACGCCGGCAGGAAATCGATGCTTTGGCCCGCGAGATGGTGGAAAGCGGCCTGGCAGTCTGGGATAGCGACGGCGGAGAATCGGCCCGGTTGATCGTGCGCGGACGGGCGAATCTGTTGGCCGAAACCGGTCAGGAAGAAGAACTGGAGCGTATCCGCAGCCTGTTCGATGACCTCGAGCGCAAGCGGGACATCGCCGAATTCCTGGAATTGACCGAGGAAGGCGAGGGCGTGCGCATTTTTATCGGGTCAGAGAACAAACTTTTCTCACTTTCGGGTTCCTCTCTGGTGGTGTCTCCATATATGAACGCTGATCGAAAGATAATCGGAGCGGTCGGTGTGATCGGCCCGACGCGCCTGAATTACGGACGGATCGTGCCGATCGTGGATTATACGGCACAACTGGTCGGCAAGCTCATATCCGACCGGAGCTAGAGGTAGAGACATGGCAGAGCCGAAGAACGAAGAATTTCTGGACGATATTGCAACCGCCGAGGCCGAGGAACTGGCCGAAGAACTGGCGGAAATCAGCGAAGAGGCGCTGGAGCTGGATGCGCTGCGGGCCGAACGCGATGAACTGAAGGACAAGTTCATGCGGGCGCTGGCTGACGCCGAGAATGCGCGCAAGCGCGGCGAAAAGGCCCGTCGGGACGCCGAGCAATATGGCGGCTCAAGGCTCGCACGCGATATGCTGCCGGTGTACGACAACATGAAACGCGCCCTCGAAGCCGTGACCGAGGAACAGAAGGAGGTGGCCGCCGGTCTGATCGAAGGAATCGAGTTGACCATGCGGGCGCTGCGCGACGTGTTCCAGAAACACGGAATCGAAGTGATCTCGCCGCAAGTCGGCGACCGTTTCGACCCGCAACAGCACGAAGCCATGTTCGAAGCGCCTGTACCTGGTACCAAGGCGGGCGAAATCATCCAGGTTTCGGCCGAGGGGTTCATGCTGCACGATCGGCTGCTGCGCCCGGCGCAGGTCGGTGTGTCTTCGACCCCGGCGAACTGATCGGGAAAACGCCGGCGAGACCGGTACCAGAAGGCGGTCAGGAACTGGCCGCCTCTTTCAGTTTGTAGATCAACTCCAAGGCTTGCCGCGGGCTGAGTTCGTCTGGCAGGACATCCTTGAGCATCTCGTCGGTTTTTGACGGTTTCGGAGCCGGCGGGGGCGGAGGTGCAACCGAAAAGAGTGGCAGATCGTCAATCAGCGCCTTCTGCTTGCCGCCCTCGCGCTCGTTCCGTTCCAGCTGTTCCAGTACAAGACGCGCGCGCTCCACGACGGATGGCGGCAGTCCGGCCAGTTGCGCGACCTGCACCCCATAAGACCGGTCGGCCGCGCCCTTGCGCACCTCGTGCAGGAAAACGACTTCGCCCTCCCACTCCTTGACGGCCACTGTGGCATTCTCCACCCCGTCCAGCACGCCGGCCAGTGCGGTCAGCTCGTGATAGTGGGTCGCGAACAGTGCCCGGCACCGGTTGGCCGCCTGCAGATGTTCCAGCGTGGCCCAGGCAATCGACAGCCCGTCATAGGTGGCGGTTCCGCGGCCGATTTCGTCAAGGATCACCAGCGCACGCTCATCGGCCTGATTGAGAATGGCGGCGGTCTCGACCATCTCGACCATGAAAGTAGATCGCCCTCGCGCCAGATCGTCCGAGGCGCCAACCCGGCTGAATAGCTGGCTGACCAGGCCGATATGGGCCGAGTCGGCCGGAACGAAGCTGCCCATTTGCGCCAGCAGCGCAATCAGGGCGTTCTGGCGCAGAAAAGTGGACTTGCCCGCCATGTTCGGACCCGTCAACAACCAGATCGCAGCCCCGGTGTCGGCGGTCAGGTCGCAGTCGTTGGCGATGAACGCATCGCCGCCCTGCTGGCGCAGTGCCTGTTCGACCACCGGGTGGCGGCCGCCTTGGATGGCGAAAGTGCGCGAAGCATCGACCCTCGGCCTGCACCAGTTCTCCTCGCGCGCCAGATCGGCCAGCGCCGTCGTCAGGTCCATCTCGGCCAATCCGCGTGCGGTGTCGTTCAGCCGTGCCGCCTCGGCAAGAACGGCCTCGGCAAGCCTTTGGTAGAGCCGCTTTTCGATCTCCAGCGCGAGGTTCCCGGCATTCAGGATTCGCGTTTCGATCTCGCTGAGTTCCACCGTCGTGAATCGCACCTGATTGGCGGTGGTCTGGCGGTGGATGAATGTTTCGCTGAAGGGCGGGTTCAGCATCTTGTCGGCATGGGTCGCCGTGGTCTCGATGAAATAGCCCAGCACGTTGTTGTGCTTTATCTTCAAAGACGCGATAGCGGTTTGCTCGATGTATTTCTGCTGAAACCCTGCTATTACCGACCGTCCCTCGTCCCGCAGAGTGCGGGCTTCGTCCAGTTCCCTATCATACCCTGCGGCAATGAACCCGCCGTCGCGGACCAAAAGCGGGGGATCGGCCACCAACGCCGTGTCCAGCAAGTTCAGAAGATCCTGAAATCCGGTCAGACCCCGCGCCGCCTTGGCCAGAACCTCGGGCATGTCGCGCGCGTTGCAAAGCGTTGCAATCTGTTCGGCCTGAGCCAGCGTGTTGCGGATCGCGGCCAGATCACGTGGCCCGCCTCGGTCCAGCGACAACCGCGACAGCGCACGGTCCAGATCCGGTGTCTTCCTGAGAGCGTCGCGAAGGTCCGAGGAAAACGGCCTGTCTTCGACGCAGTGATCGACGGCATCGTGGCGGGCGCGGATCGTTCCGAGAACGCGTGAGGGGCTGGACAGGCGTTGTTCGAGCAGCCGTGCGCCGCCCGGTGTCACCGTCCGGTCAATGGCGGCAAGCAGGGATCCGGCGCGGTTGCCCGCCAGTGAGCGTGTCAGTTCCAGATTGCGCCGGGTGGCGGCGTCGATCTGCACCACACGATCCTGGGACTCCTTCTGGGGCGTTCGAAGCAAGGGGAGCTTGCCCTTTTGGGTGATCTCCAGATAGTCGATCACGGCGCCCATGGCGGCGACCTCCGCCCGGTCGAAACTCCCGAATGCGTCGAGCGCGCTTGTGCCGAACAGGTCGCGGATCCGCTTCTCGCCCGAGGTGCTGTCGAAACTCGCCCGCCCGATCGGAGTCACCGGAATGCCCAGATCGTCGGTCACATCGGAGATTTCGGCGTCGATCCCGTCGGCCACGATCAGCTCGGAAGGCGCTAGTCGGGCGAGCTCGGGACTCAGCCGCGCGGCGGAAACCGGAAGAACGTGGAACGATCCCGTCGAGATGTCTGCCCAGGCCAGCGCGGATTGATCCCGGACCGCGGCATAGGCCGCCAGAAAGTTGTGCCGGCGCGCTTCCAACAAGGCATCCTCGGTCAGCGTTCCCGGAGTCACAAGCCGGACCACATCGCGCTTGACCACGGACTTCGACCCGCGCTTCTTCGCTTCGGCCGGGCTTTCCATCTGTTCGCAGACGGCGACGCGGAATCCCTTGCGGATCAGCGTCAGCAGATAGCCTTCGGCGGAATGGACGGGCACACCGCACATCGGAATGTCAGCGCCGTCGTGCTTACCGCGCTTGGTCAGGGCGATGTCCAGCGCCTCGGCGGCCTGAACCGCGTCGTCAAAGAACATTTCGTAGAAATCGCCCATCCGGTAGAAAAGAAGCGCCTCCGGATGTGTCGCCTTGATCTCCAGATATTGCGCCATCATCGGCGTGACGGTGGTCAAGAGTAACTTCTCCGCGCGTGGTCCGGTCCGGTGGCGACCTTACAAATCCGCCAACTGCTGTGAAAGGCGAAAACGCATTGCCGTTGAGGACCACCGTTGCCTACGGTAAGAGGCACGAGGCCTTCCACAATCAAGAAACGACCCGTCATATGCCCAAAACGAAAATCACTCCCGAAGAGGCGCTGGCCTTTCACCTGGAACCCACCCCCGGCAAGTGGGAGGTGCAGGCCACGGTCCCAATGACGACACAGCGCGACCTGTCGCTGGCCTACAGCCCGGGCGTGGCGGTTCCGTGCGAAGCCATCGCCGCTTCGCCCGAGACCGCCTATGACTACACCAACAAAGGCAACCTCGTGGCGGTCATATCGAACGGCACCGCGGTTTTGGGGTTGGGCAACCTGGGGGCGCTGGGGTCCAAGCCGGTGATGGAGGGGAAATCGGTCCTGTTCAAGCGGTTCGCCGACGTGAACTCGATCGACATCGAGCTGGATACCGAGGATCCGGACGAGTTCTGCCGTGCGGTCAAGCTGATGGGGCCGACATTCGGGGGCATCAACCTGGAAGACATCAAGGCGCCCGAGTGTTTCATCATCGAACAGCGCCTGAAGGAAGAGATGGACATCCCCGTCTTCCATGACGATCAGCACGGCACGGCAGTGATCTGCGCGGCGGGTCTGATCAACGCGCTCCATATCTCGGACAAGAAGATCGAGGATGTAAAGATCGTCCTCAACGGCGCGGGCGCGGCCGGTATCGCCTGTATCGAACTGCTCAAGGCGATGGGCGCCAAGCATGACAACTGCATCGTCTGCGACACCAAGGGTGTGATCTATCAGGGGCGGACCGAGGGCATGAACCAGTGGAAATCGGCCCATGCGATCCAGACCGAGTTGCGCACATTGGAAGAGGCGATGAAGGGCGCCGACGTGTTCCTGGGTGTGTCCGTCAAGGGCGCGGTCACGCAGGAGATGGTCGCCAGCATGGCCGACAACCCGGTGATCTTCGCCATGGCCAACCCCGATCCCGAGATCACCCCGGAAGAGGCGCATGAGGTGCGCGTGGACGCCATCGTGGCCACCGGGCGCAGCGACTATCCCAATCAGGTCAACAACGTTCTGGGCTTTCCCTATCTGTTCCGCGGCGCGCTCGACATCCATGCCCGCGCCATCAATGACGAGATGAAGATCGCCTGCGCCCATGCTTTGGCGCGTCTGGCGCGCGAGGATGTGCCAGACGAGGTGGCGATGGCCTATGGCCGGAACCTGACGTTCGGCCGCGATTACATCATCCCGACGCCATTCGACCCGCGCCTTATCCACCGCATTCCGCCGGCCGTGGCCAAGGCCGGCATGGACACCGGCGCGGCACGGCGCCCCATCATCGACATGGACGCTTACGAGGTTGGGCTGAAGTCGCGGATGGACCCGACTGCCAGCATCTTGCGCGGCATCAACGCGCGGGCGCGTCAGGCGCAAAGCCGGATGATCTTTGCCGAAGGTGACGATCCGCGGGTGCTGCGCGCCGCCGTCACCTATCAGCGTTCGGGTTTTGGCAAGGCTCTGGTCGTCGGGCGTGCGGATGACGTGAAGAAAAAGCTCGAGGTCGCCGGTCTCGGCGATGCCGTGCGCGAGATCGAGGTGGTGAATGCCGCCAATACCACGCATCTCGATACCTACAAGGAATTTCTTTACAAGCGCCTGCAACGCAAGGGCTTTGACGGCAAGGACGTGCATCGGCTGGCCGCGCGCGACCGGCATGTGTTTTCGGCCCTGATGCTGGCGCATGGTCACGGAGACGGGCTTGTCACCGGCGCGACGCGGAAGTCGGCGCATGTGCTGGATCAGATCAACCACGTCTTCGATGCCGATGCCGCGCATGGGGCCGCCGGTATCACCGCATTGCTGCACAAGGGGCGGATCGTTCTGATCGGTGACACATTGGTGCACGAATGGCCGGACGAGAACGATCTTGCCAACATCGCCGAACGCGCGGCGGATGTCGCCCGCCACATGGGTCTCGATCCCAGAGTGGCCTTCGTCAGCTTTTCGACCTTTGGCTATCCGGTGTCCGAACGGACCGAAAAGCTTTACAAGGCGCCCCGGGTTCTGGAGGCGCGCGGAGTCGATTTCGAGTTCGAAGGCGAAATGACGGTGGATGTGGCGCTGAACGTGAGATCGCAGGAAGCATACCCGTTTTCGCGCCTGACCGGCCCCGCAAACATCCTGATCGTCCCGGCGCGGCATTCGGCTTCGATTTCGACGAAACTGATGCAGGAGATGGCAGGCGCGACAGTAATCGGGCCGATCCTGACCGGCATCGACAAGCCGATCCAGATCTGCTCCACCGTATCGACCGCCAACGACATCCTGAACATGGCGGTGCTGGCCTCTGCCAAGATCGGATAGATCATGACCGTCTGGAACCTGGGGTCGATCAACGCGGACATGTTCTATTCGGTGCCGCACCTTCCGAAACCGGGCGAGACCCTTGCGGCAAGCGCATTCTCGCAGTTTCTGGGCGGCAAGGGGGCCAACATGTCGGTGGCGGCGGCGCGGGCCGGCTCGGTCGTGCACCATATTGGGGCGATCGGTCCGGAAGGGCGATGGGCGGTGCAGCGGCTGTCGGATTATGGTGTTGACACTCGCCACGTAGCTCAGGCCGACGTGCCGACCGGGCATGCGATCATCGCGGTCGAAAACGGCGGCGAGAACCAGATCATCCTTTTTCCGGGCGCAAACCGCGCGATTTCGGAAGCGCGCCTGCAATCGGCGCTGGCCGAGGCTCTGCCTGGTGATCTATTGGTTCTGCAGAACGAGACCAATACGCAGGTCGAGGCAGCGCGCTTGGGCCATGAGCGGGGACTGACCGTCTGCTATGCGGCCGCGCCGTTCGATGCGGAGGCCGTCCAGGCGGTGCTACCGTATCTGGACTTGCTGATTCTGAACGAAATTGAGGCCGAACAGTTGCAACAGGCAACGGGGTACGCGCCGGGGCAGCTTCCCGTGAAGCAGGTGATCGTCACGCTCGGCTCAGAAGGTGCCCGGCTGTTCGACACCGGATCCGGCGAGGTGCAGGACTTTGCCGCCCATCGTGTCCGGGCGGTCGATACGACCGGCGCGGGCGACACCTTCACCGGTTACGTGCTTGCTGCGTTGGATCAGGGACTTGAGATGCCGCTTGCCATGAGCCGCGCCATGAAGGCCGCGGCCATCATGGTCACGCGACACGGCACGGCAGACGTGATTCCCAGCCTTGAGGAGGTCGAGGCGGCCCGGCTGGATTAACTGCCGGCAAAGGGCGCGGCGCTCCCCCAAAGCTCGCGGACGCGGGCATCCCGGCCACACGCCTCACGATACGCTTTGTAGGCGCTGGCCTGGCGCTTGGGTCCGAACCGGGTCAGAATCAGCTTTGCGCCCTTGTAGTAATCCTGGTGGTACGGCTCGGCCCGGTAAAACGTGGTTTCATTCAGAATTGGCGTGACGACTTGCTGGCGCAATTCCGCCTGCGCGGCGGCCCTTGCGCGCTCGGCCAATGCTTTTTCCTTAGTGTTAGAGACGAATACCGCCGTGCGATAGCTGGTTCCGCGATCACAGAACTGACCGCCGGGATCGGTGGGATCGATCGAGCGGAAGAACAGGTTGAGCAGCGTTTCGCGCGAAACCTGCGCCGGATCGAAAGTGATCTGCACGGCTTCGTAATGGCCGGTGCCGCCCGACGTGACCTGCCGGTAGGTCGGGTTTTCCGTTGTCCCGCCGGTATAGCCGGACACTGCCTCGATCACGCCGGGAACCGTCTCGAAATCCGCTTCGACACACCAGAAACAGCCGCCTGCAACGGTCAGCGTCCGGGTTTCCGCCGCAGCGACGGGAAGGCACCGCAGGATCGCGGCAACCAGGATCAGCGCACCAAGGGCAACGGTCTTGAGATCACGGGTCAAAGTCATGATGAGTCTCCTTGCAAGACAGGGTGCCTCGGGTGGCGATCCCCGGCAATCGGGCGTCATGATAAATCACAGACTGGTGAGTGGAGTTTACCCCTTGGCCCCCATCCGCCGCGCGATTAGCTTGCCGCCGACAGGAGGACAATCATGAGTCAAAAGATCAGCACCCATCAGGCCCGGGAGGATGCCCGAAACGAGGCCATCATGATCTACGTGAACGGGCGGATCGTCCCCAAGGCCGAAGCGGCAGTCAGCGTTTACGACAGCGGCTTCATGCTGGGCGACGGGGTGTGGGAGGGGCTGCGGCTCTATGACGGGCGCTGGGCGTTTTTGGACGAACATCTGGATCGTCTGTTCGAGGCGGCAAAGGCGATCGATCTGGACATCGGGATGGACCGGCAGGGGGTGATCGACGCGCTGAAAGCGACGCAGGAGGCCAACGGCATGACCACCGACGCCCATGCGCGCCTGATGGTGACGCGGGGGGTCAAGACGCGCCCGTTCCAGCACCCGTCGCTCAGCCGGTCCGGTCCCACAATGGTCATCATCATGGAACATTCCCGCCCGAACCTGCCGCGCCCCATCCGTCTGGCAACGGTGCCGCATATGCGTGGCCTGCCGATGACCCAGGATCCAAAACTGAATTCGCATTCCAAGCTGAATTGCATTCTGGCCTGTATCGCGGCCGAAAAGGCCGGCGCGGACGAGGCGCTGATGCTGGATGTGAACGGGTTCGTGAACACCACCAATGCATGCAACTTCTTCATCGTGCGCAAGGGCGAGGTTTGGACCTCGACCGGGGACTATTGCATGAACGGGATCACCCGGCAGAAGGTCATCGACTTGTGTCGCGAAAACGGGATTCCGGTTTTCGAGCGCAACTATTCCCTTGTCGATACCTATGGCGCCGACGAGGCGTTCCTGACCGGTACGTTCGGCGCACAGACACCGGTGGGCGAGATCGACGGGCGGATCATCGGAACGGGCGAGATGGGACCGATGACCAAACGACTGCGCGAACTCTACAAGACTCTGGTCGCAAAGGAGGTTTCGACGTGAAGATCGTGATGTGGTCCGGGCCGCGCAACCTGTCGACGGCCTTGATGTACAGCTTTGGCGCGCGCACCGATTGCGCGGTGATCGACGAGCCGTTCTATGCCGCATACCTTGCCAGGACGGGGCTGGATCATCCGATGCGCGAGGAGATTCTGGCCGCGCAATCGCAGGATCCGCACGAGGTTGCGGCGATGCTGGCTGGTCCCAATCCCGGTGCACGGCCTTTCTGGTACCAGAAACACATGAGCCAGCACATGATCCCCGGCATCCCGCGGGACTGGATGCGCGACGCCCGCAACGTTTTTCTGATCCGGCACCCTGCGCGCGTGATCGCCAGCTATGCCGAAAAGCGCGAGAGCCCGACGCTCGACGATATCGGGTTCCGGCAGCAGGCGGAACTGTTCGATCTGGTCAAGGCTTGGGGCGGCGATCCGGTGGTGATCGACAGCTACGACATCCGTGCCGACCCGGCCGCCATGCTTGAGCGGCTCTGCGACAAGATCGGCGTGCCCTGGTCGCCTCTCATGCTGAAATGGCCCAAGGGCGGGCATCCGGATGACGGGGTGTGGGCGCCGCATTGGTACGGCGCCGTGTGGAACTCTACCGGATTTGCCGGGCCCGAGGGACCGCTGCCGCGCGTTTCGCAAGAGCTGCAACCGGTATTGGACGCGGCGTTGCCCTTTTACGAGCGGATGAAGGCGGAGAAGCTTTAGCCCTGCTCAAGGACGCCTTTGGTCCGCGGGCATTCGTTGCCTTCGAAGAACGCGTCCAAAACCGCCCGAAACTCGGGCGGCGCACCGGAAACGGCAGAAAAGAGCGTCATGCACGAGCGGAGTTTCTTGGCGTCGATCCTGCCGAGGATGTCGGCGGCTTCCGTTCCCGCGTGGGTCAGCATCAGGCGGCTGACCTGGGTAAGGCGGCGGCGCAGTTCGGGGTGGGCCAGATAGGCCGCAGCCTCGTCCAGATCCTCGATTCCGTAGAGCTGTGCCATGTGAGACTGGCCCAGTTCGGCCAGTTGCGGAAAGACGAACCACATCCAATGGCTGGTCTTTTGCCCCTGTTCCAGTTCGCGCAGGACATCGGACCACACCGTGTCCTGCGCTTCGATGAACATTTCCAGTTCGTCGTTCAGGCCGTCATCCTCGGTCACTTGGACAACCGCTTGTCGCGTGCCGCCAGCAGCTTGAGCCGCAGCGCGTTCAGCTGGATGAAGCCCGCAGCGTCTTTCTGGTCATAGGCGCCGGCGTCTTCTTCGAAGGTTACATGCGCCTCGGAATACAGCGAATGATCCGACCAGCGGCCGACCGTCGAGGCCAGACCCTTGTAGAGTTTCACGCGAACGGTGCCGGTGACGTGTTCCTGGCTTTTGTCGATGGCGGCCTGAAGCATCTCGCGCTCGGGGCTGTACCAGAAGCCGTTGTAGATCAGCTCGGCATATTGCGGCATCAGCTGGTCCTTCAGGTGCATCGCGCCGCGGTCCATGGTGATGGATTCGATGCCGCGATGCGCTTCCAGCAGGATGGTGCCGCCCGGTGTTTCATAGATGCCGCGCGACTTCATGCCCACGAACCGGCCCTCGACCAGATCGAGGCGGCCGATGCCGTGCTTGCCGCCGTATTCGTTCAGCTTGGTCAGCAGGGTCGCGGGGCTCATGGCCTCGCCGTTGATGCTGACCGGATCGCCTTTTTCAAAGCCGATCTCGATATATTCGGGCTCGTTCGGGGCGTCCTCGGGGTGGACGGTGCGCTGATAGACATAGTCGGGTGCTTGAACGGCGGGGTCTTCCAGAACCTTGCCCTCGGACGAGGTGTGCAGCAGGTTCGCATCCACCGAGAACGGCGCCTCGCCGCGCTTGTCCTTGGCGATCGGGATCTGGTGCGCCTCGGCGAATTCCAGCAGCTTGGTACGGCTGGTCAGATCCCATTCCCGCCAGGGAGCGATCACCTTGATGTCGGGGTTCAGCGCATAGGCGGCCAGTTCGAACCGCACCTGGTCGTTGCCCTTGCCGGTCGCGCCATGCGCCACCGCATCGGCGCCGGTTTCCCTGGCGATCTCGATCAGGCGCTTGGAAATCAGCGGCCGCGCGATCGAGGTGCCCAGCAGATAAAGGCCCTCGTACTGCGCGTTGGCGCGGAACATCGGAAAGACGAAGTCGCGGACGAATTCCTCACGGATGTCCTCGATATAGATGTTCTCGGGCTTGATCCCCAGCAGCTCGGCCTTCTTGCGGGCCGGCTCCAGTTCCTCACCCTGACCCAGATCCGCGGTGAAGGTCACAACCTCGCACCCGTATTCGGTCTGCAGCCATTTCAGGATGATCGAAGTATCAAGGCCGCCGGAATAGGCCAGAACGACTTTCTTGGGCGCGGACATCTGGATTCCCTCTGATGCGTAGAACGACTGCGCCCTAGCGGGTTTTCGACGCGGGGGCAAGAAGCAGTGGGTTGACCGGGCGGCCGGTTTGCGGGCAATCCTTTGACAACCAAAGATTGTCACAGGAATTTTTTGAATGCTTGGATGGAAGATTTTCGCGCACTCGCTGCGGATGGTGTTCGGCAACCTGTTGCAGGTTCTGCAGATCGTTGTTGGCCCCGCATTGATTGCAACCGCCGTGCTTGTTGGACTGTTCATGGTTTCCGGCATCCCGCTTGAGAGCCTTGACGACACCGCAACGGATTTGCCGCCGGGCGTGAACCCGGGAACCTACATTTTGCTCGTCGTTCTTTTGGTCGTCGTGATGCTTGTCACCATGGGCTGGATTGCCGTGGCTTGGCACCGGTTCATCCTGCTTGAGGAGTTTCCGGGCGGGCTTTTGCCGGCCTTCCGATTTGATCGGATTCTGGCCTATTTTGGCAGAGGCATCATGCTGGGTATCCTCATGTTGATCGCGTATCTGCCCATTGGTCTGCTGCTGGCCGCCTTGGGGGAAAGCCTCATCGTCGTTTCGATATTTCTGGTCATTGCCTATTCGATCTTTCTGGTCGTGTGTTTCTATCGCCTGTCGATAATTCTGCCCGCGGCCGCGATCGGCAAACCAATCACGGTGGGCCAGGCCTGGAGCAACACGCAGGGCATCGGTGGGGCGATCATCGTGCTGGTCCTGGTGTCCGTTGCATTCCAGTTTCTGGTGCAGCTCGCGATTGGAGCGCTGGCCGTCATACCGGTTTTGGGACTCCTGATCGCGATATTCCTTGGCGCGTTGATCGTTCCGATGATCAATGTCAGCATTCTGACCACGATGTACGGCGTCTTTGTCGAAGGGCGCGAGTTGACCTGATCCTCAGCACACCGATGTATTCCTTGCCCTCATCGAACTGATGGGGCAGGGAAAGCGGCATGAGTGATTTCATGACCCGCGCCCGCGCCGCCGAGCAGGCGATGCGCACCGTGTTCCCCGCCACCCCGTTGCAGCGGAACGCGCATCTGTCCGAGCGCTACGATGCCGATATCTGGCTCAAACGCGAGGATTTGAGCCCGGTGCGCTCCTACAAGATTCGCGGCGCTTTCAACGCCATGCGCAAGCAGGAGGGGCAGACCCTGTTCGTCTGCGCCAGCGCGGGAAACCACGCGCAGGGCGTGGCCTACATGTGCAAGCACATGGATGTGCGCGGCGTCGTCTTCATGCCGGTGACGACTCCGCAGCAAAAGATCCAGAAGACCCGGATGTTTGGTGGCGGCAACGTCGAGATCCATCTGACCGGCGACTATTTCGACCACACGCTGGCCGCCGCGCAACGGTGGTGCGCCGAACAGGGCGGGCATTTCCTGTCGCCCTTCGACGATGCGGATGTGATTGAAGGACAGGCTTCGTTGGCCGTCGAGATCGAGGAGCAGCTTGGCCGGGTGCCTGACCATGTCGTGTTGCCGGTGGGCGGTGGCGGCATGTCGGCAGGCGTGGCCACGTGGTTCGGCGACCGCACGCATTGCCTGTTTGTCGAGCCCGGCGGCGGAGCCTGCCTGCGCGCCGCCCTGGCAGCGGGGCATCCGGTATCGTTGGGCAGGGTCGATACGTTCGTGGACGGCGCTGCCGTCGGGCGGATCGGCGACAAGCCGTTTGAACTGTTGAAGACCCGTCACCTGTCGGACGTTCTGGTGATGCCCGAAGACCGGATCTGCACCACCATCATCGAGATGCTGAACGTCGAAGGCATCGTTCTGGAACCCGCCGGCGCCCTGGCCATCGAAGCGATCGCCGACGTGCAAAGCTTTGTCCGGGGCAAGACCGTGGTTTGCGTCACGTCGGGCGGGAATTTCGATTTCGAGCGCCTGCCCGAGGTCAAGGAACGGGCCCAACGCTATTCCGGAGTCAAGAAATACCTGATCCTGCGCCTGCCTCAGCGCCCCGGCGCGCTGAAGGAGTTTCTGGGAATCCTGGGGCCGGATGACGACATTGCCCGTTTCGAGTACATGAAGAAATCGGCCCGCAACTTCGGCTCGGTCCTGATCGGGATCGAAACCAGCAAGCCCGAGAACTTCGTGCGCCTGTTCGCCCATCTGGACGATGCCGGTTTCACCTATACCGACATCACCGATGACGAGACGCTGGCGCAGTTCGTGATCTGACCGTCACACGTATCGGTCCAATTCCGCCTGGAAGGCGGCCCGCGACCGTTCGAACATGGCCACGATTTCATCCAGATCGACAGCCGCCGCGTCGCCGGACGCAGCCTGACGCTCACCGTCCTGGCAGAGGCGCGAAAACGTCTCGAACCCGAGGCTCAGGGCGCTGCCCTTGAGAAAATGGAGATTGCGTTCCAGGTCGCTCCGGCCCGCATCCGCGCGGATACGCCCGATCGTTTCCCTGACTTCTTCAAGAAAGATCTGGACCACTTCACCGAACTCATCGGCGCCGACTTCGGAATGCAGCTGTTTGACTCGGGACCAGTCGATCATCGTGCACCTCAGGGGAAAGGACGGGTCTTGCCTTGTTAGGCCGGGCAGGTAAACGCACCGTAAAAGAAAGCGCGCAGCAAACGGCAAAGGCCGGGTTTTACACGATCTTAAGGACGGAAGCCTAGCCTTGCAGCGGATTGGAAAGGTGCGGCCAACAGGGGCGTGAGAGTGTTGCGAGGTCACAGTGCAGAACTCCGGGCCGAACAGGATCTTGGTGCGATCCGTCGGGTTCTGGTGGTGGATGACAGCCGCTTGCAACGACGGATTCTCGTTGGATCGCTCCGAAAATGGGGCTTCGAGGTGATCGAGGCCGAGTCGGGCGAAACAGCCATCGAACTCTGCCGAAGCCAGCCACCCGATCTGATCCTCAGCGATTGGGTCATGCCGGGGATGAGTGGGCTGGAGTTCTGCGCCGCGTTCCGCCAACTCGATTTCGACAATTATACCTATTTCATCCTTCTGACCTCGAAAAGCGAGCAGAAAGAGGTCGCCAAGGGCCTCGATGCCGGGGCCGACGACTTTCTGATCAAGCCCCTGGGCGCGGACGAGCTTAGGGCCCGGATCGCTGCCGGCGCGCGAATTCTGAGCATGCAGCGGGAATTGTCCGAAAAAAACCGCCTGATCGAAGCTGCGCTGGGCGAATTGCGGCTGGCGCACGAGGCCATCGACAAGGATCTCATTCAGGCGCGAAAGATACAGGAATCGCTGATGCCCGAACTCAGCCGGGTTTTCGGGAACTCGCGTGTCAGCCTGCTGCTCAAACCTTGTGGCCACATTGGCGGGGATCTGGTCGGTGTCTTTTCGCCAGGTGTGAACAGGCTGGGCATCTACAGCATCGACGTGTCCGGTCACGGCATCACGTCGGCCATGATGACGGCCCGGTTGGGCAGCTACCTGTCCAGCACCTATTTCGATCAGAACGTCGCGATGGAGAAAAGGTTCGACCGTTTCTATGCGCTATTGCCCCCAGAGGAGGTGGCGGCAACCCTGAACTCGCGGCTGATCGCGGATACAGGCGTCGAAGAGTACTTCACCATGGTCTACGCCATCGTCGATCTGAGAAACGGGCATCTCAAGATGGTCCAGGCCGGCCATCCCCATCCGTTGCTGATGCGTGCGGATGGCGGTTTCGAGTTCCTGGGCCACGGCGGAATACCGATCGGCCTCCTGCCAGGCGTGACCTTCGAACGGGTCGAAACCTATCTGCGCCCGGGTGACCGCTTGCTGCTCTATTCCGATGGTTTTGTCGAATGCCGTACGGCTCGGGGCGGAATGCTGGAGTCCGAAGGACTGCTGGATCTCGTTCGGCAGAGCGACTCCAACCTCGGAGGGCAGGATTTTCTGGACGACCTGTTCCGTCGTTTGACACAGCTCATGCCGCCCGACACCGGTCTGGATGACGATGTTTCCGCGGTCTACTTCGAATACGGAGGACCGGGATCGTAAAGACCGGCCGTTCAAGATTTCAGGGCAAAGGGCGGACCGGGTGCAATGCAGGCGGAATTGTCGTCCGAGGGCGAGCTACTGTTGGAGAGCGCGCCCGACGGAGATCAGGTCTGAAGGCAGTTTGGCGGTCAGCAACTCTTCGACAATGGCCATCGCTTTCGCCGATCCGTGCGGTCCGCCGGTTTCGCCCCAAAGCAGTACGATCAGGTCGTCGATCCATGCGCGGGACAGGAGCGTTTCACACGTTTCTGCACCTTCCCCTACCAGCTCGACGGTGCGGTCCGCTCCGGCCAGGTCGCAGAACTCCCGAAACATGGCGGCGGGCATCTCACCGATCAGCACCACAGTCACGAATCCCGGCGTGTTGAGATCGCGGATGCGGCGCGCTTCGCCCCTCAGGCCGGTCGCAACCATTGGCCCCCGCGACTTGCCAGCGGCGGATGCGCTTGCGTCAAGCGCGGTCCGAATCATTGCAGCAACTCCCGCACGGTTTCGCCGAAGGATGACGGAGTCGGAACGATGGCGACCCCGGCATCCTGAAGGATGTCCACCTTTTCCTGTGCGCTTTCTCCGAAGGCTTGGACAATGGCGCCAGCGTGACCCATGCGACGGCCCTTTGGTGCTGAAAGACCGGCAATGTAAGCGGCGACGGGCTTGGTCATGTGATCGCGGATGTAACCGGCGGCTTCTGCCTCCTGCGGGCCGCCGATCTCACCGACCATCACCACCGCCTCGGTATCAGGATCGTTTTCGAACAGTTCGAGAATGTCGCGAAAACTCGACCCGTTGATCGGGTCGCCGCCGATGCCGACCGAGGTGGAAACGCCGATGCCGAACTCCTTCATCTGGGATGCGGCCTCATACCCCAAGGTGCCCGACCGCCCGACGATGCCCACATGTCCGGGCATGTAGATGTGCGGCGGCATCAGCCCGGCAAACGCCTCGCCCGGCGTGATGATCCCGGCGCAGTTGGGGCCAATCAAGCGCATCCGGTTCTCGGCCTTGTAGCGGCGCATGAACCGTTTGACGCGGATCATGTCCTGAGCCGGGATACCGTCGGCGATGCAGACTGCGGTCTGGATGCCGGCATCCGCCGCCTCCATCAGCGAATCCGCGGCGAAGGGCGGTGGAACGAAGGCCAGGGCAATGTCGGCCCCGGTTTCGGCCACCGCGCCCTTTATCGTGTTGAAGACCGGCAGGCCCAGATGCACAGTGCCGCCCTTTCCCGGCGTCACGCCGCCGACGACATTGGTGCCGTAGTCGATCATTTCCTGGGCGTGAAAGGTTCCGATACGACCGGTGAAGCCGAGGACGAGAACCTTGCTGTCTTTGTTGATGATGACCGACATCAGATGGCCTCCGCCAATTTGGGGGTTGTTCTGTGCCAGGCTGCGACGGCCTTTTCCGCCGCTTCGGCCAGCGTGTCCGCGGTTTCGATGTTGAGCCCGGACTGCCCGAGGATACGGCGGCCCTCCTCGACATTCGTGCCTGACAGGCGCACCACCAGGGGCAAGGTCAGGTTCAGCTCCCGGACCGCGCGCACCACGCCTTCGGCGATCCAGTCGCACCGGTTGATGCCCGCGAAGATGTTGACGAGGATTGTTTCAACCTTTGGGTCGTTCAGAACCGCCTTGAACGATTTCAGAACGCGTTCGGGCGAGGCGCCGCCGCCGACATCCAGAAAATTGGCCGGTTCGCCACCGGCCATCTTGATCATGTCCAGCGTGGCCATGGCCAAGCCGGCGCCGTTCACGATGCAGCCGATGTGACCTTCCAGCCCGATATAGCTCAAGCCCCGGTCGCTGGCATAGGTTTCGCGCGGGTCTTCCTGGCTCTTGTCGCGGAGCTCCGAGATCTGCGGCCGGCGGAACAGGGCGTTGTCGTCAAAGGACAGCTTGGCATCCAGCGCGACGATCTCGCCCGCGCCGGTCACGACCAGAGGGTTGATCTCGACCATGGTCGCGTCCAGATCTCGAAACGCCTTGTAGCAGCCGATGATGGTGCGGACCGCCTGCGGAATCAGGGATGGATCGAGGCCCAGGGAAAACGCGATCTCGCGCGCCTGAAACGGTTCCATCCCGACGGCCGGATCCACGACGGATCGAATGATCGAGTCGGGCTTTTCGGCAGAGATGTCTTCGATTTCCATACCGCCTTCGGCCGAGGCGACCACGACAACGCGCTCTTCGGTACGATCCAGCACGAAACCCAGATAGACCTCCTGAGCGATGTCGCTGGCCTCTTCCACATAGATCCGGCCCACCAGCTTTCCGGCCGGCCCGGTCTGGTGCGTGACCAGTTTTCGGCCCAGCATGAACTCGGCGGCCTCTTCCACCTCGCGCAGCGACCGACAAAGGCGCACGCCACCGGCCTTGCCCCGCGCCCCGGAATGGATCTGCGCCTTGACCACCCAACCGTCGCCGCCCAGCTCTTGCGCGCGATAGGCGGCCTGTTCCGGGCTATAGGCGATCTCGCCGCGCGGAACCGCGACGCCGAATTCGGCAAGCAGGGCTTTGGCCTGGTATTCGTGAATGTCCATGACTTCCTCCTAGGCGGAGTGGGCTTCGATGGCGTCAGCCACCACGATCACGTTGCGCGCCATCCGTTCGCTTGCGGCGTCGATCATCTTTCCGTCCAGCGCGGCGGCGCCGCGGCCTTCGGTTTCGGCCTTCTTGAGTTCGGCAATGATCCGGCGGGCGCGATCGACCTCGTTGGCGGGAGGCGAGAAGACGTCGTTCGCGAGATCGATCTGGCTTGGGTGGATTGCCCATTTGCCTTCGATCCCAAGCGCAGCCGCTCGCCTTGCCGAGGCCAGGTAGGCGTCGGGGTCCGAGAAGTCGCCGAAAGGCCCGTCAATGGCCCGCAGCCCGTAGGCGCGGCAGGCAACGGTCATGCGCGACAGGGCAAAATGCCACTGATCGCCCGGATAGTCGGGGTTGAGCCCTCCGATCACGACCGTGCGGGCTCGGTTCGACGCGGCATAGTCCGCAACGCCGAAATGCAGCGCCTCCAAACGTCCGCCGGATGCGGCGATGGCTTCGACGTTTGCCATGCCCAGCGCGGTTTCGATCAGTGCTTCGGTCCCGATCCCGTGGGTCAGCCCGACCTGCGTTTCGATCTGGCTGATCAGCATCTCGACCGCATACAGGTCCGCCGGCACCCCAACCTTGGGCACAAGGACGGTGTCCACATGCCGGCCGGCCTGTTCCAGAACGTCCACCACGTCGCGATACATGTAATGCGTGTCCAGGCCGTTGATCCGCACCGACATCGTCTTGCCCTTGGCCTTCCAGTCGATGTCGTTGAGTGCCTCGATGATGTTCCTTCGCGCCCGAACCTTGTCGGGCGGCGCGACCGCGTCCTCGAGATCGAGAAAGATGTAGTCGGCGGCGCTGTCCGCGGCTTTTTCGATCATCGAAGGGTTCGAGCCGGGTACGGCCAGTTCCGACCGCTGCAGGCGCTGCTTCTTGAAGGGGTGCAAAGTGTAGCTCATGGTGCGTGTCTTTCGCGTTCTCTTGCAGTGATTCAGGCGGCGAGGGCCAGGTTTGTGGGGGTGCCGCGATAGTGGTCCTGTGCGGCCGCGACGCCGGAGCCCGCCGCAACGGCGGCACCGGCATCGACAAGGGCCATTTCCGCAGCCGATATCGCGCCGCAGAGCATCACGGGGTTGAGCGAACCCAAATGCCCGATCCGGAATGCGCGACCGGACAGCTTGTTCAGACCGGAACCCAGCGAAGTCTGGTACTTGGCATAGGCGGTGGCGATCACTTCGGCCGCATCCACACCCTCGGGCACATAGATTGCCGAAACGGTGTCCGATGCCCATTCCGGCCCGGATGCGACGAGCGCACATCCGTTCCAGGCCGACACCGCCTTGCGCACACCTTCGGCCAGCCAGGAATGGCGCGCCCAGACGGACTCCATGCCGGCGCCCAGCAGCATGTCCACCGAAACGCGCAGCCCGCGCAACAGTTGCGTGGCCGGCGTATAGGGAAAGTAGCCGCTGGCATTCATGGCGCGCATGTCGGCGAAATCGAAGTAGCCCCGCCGCATTCCGCCAGACCTGGAAGCCTCGAGCGCCTTTTCGCTGACCCCGAGTAGTCCGAGGCCCGCCGGCAGCATGAACCCTTTCTGCGAACCCGCGACCGCCAGATCGACGCCCCATTTTTCCATCTCGAATTCGACCGACGCGATCGAGGACACCCCATCGACGAACAAAAGCGCCGGGTGGTCGGCGGCGTCGAGCGCGGCGCGCACGGCGGCCACATCCGACCGGACTCCGGTGGAAGTTTCATTGTGGGTGACGAAGACGGCCCTGATCCGATGCGCTTTGTCCGCTTCGATGCGGGCGGCATAGTCTTCAACCGGAACGCCCGTGCCCCAGCCGGCGTCAATCGCCTGCACGTCGAGCCCCAATCGTTCGCACATCCGCGCCCAGAGCAGCGAGAACTGACCGAAGCGCGACATCAGAACCGTGTCGCCTTCGTTCAGCGTGTTGCTGATCGCGGCTTCCCATGCCCCCGTTCCCGAAGAGGGGAATGCAAGGACCGAGCCGGTTTCGGTTCGAAACACCTGTTTCAAGTCGTCGAGAAGGGGGATCACGAAGGCGCCGAAATCCGGCGCGCGCATGTCTTCCATCGGAATGTTCATGGCCTGCCGCACCGGTTCGGGGACGTTTGTCGGGCCGGGCACGAAAAGGTGGTGATTGCCGTACATCGCATGCTCCCTGGATTTCGGGACAGCATCGGGGACAAGGCACGCCTGCACCACGCCCGCGAGGGTAGATTTTCGGAAAGTTGGAGTGGACCGGGACTACCCGGTCATGAGTTGGCCGCGCAAACGGGTAGGATCCATCCCACCCGATCCCCAAAGACCGGCGTTTCGGCTGTCGCGTTGCATCCGACGGCATACGAAAAAAGCGCGTATGTATCCCGTAGCATGCAGAAAAACAACAAAAAAATCGCACTTTTTCGAGATCGCGTACGAGAATCGACCATGCAATGTCGGTTTTTCTTCCGCATGGGCAAGCCTTCCGTGCTTGGCTTGTGAATCATGACACGAGCCGCGCATATCCGCCAATTGGCCGTCGCCGATCGTCAGGCCATCGTCTGCCGGGGGGTCGAGGCCATGCTCGGTGACGTGCCGGGCTTCGCGCCGCCGCGTTCCGCGTGCGACATGGCCAGCCTGCGGACCGCGCTGCGTAATTTCGGCGCCGACGACATCGCGATCGTCGGCACCCGTCTTCTGGATGCCGAACTCGGGCAGATCCTGGACATGCTCCGCAAGAACCACCCCGAGGTTCTGGTCCTGGTTCTGGCGGACGAGGGTGAACTCTCCCATATCCGGCTCGCCGTGGAAAAGGGTGTTCATGCCTTGTGCTGCCTGAACGACATCGAGCGGATGCTGCCCCGGATGGTTCAGAGCCTGCTGAGCGGTCACAGCCAGATCCCGACCGCGATCATGCGCCGCCTGACCCTGGACAAGGGCGATGCGCTGACCCGCCGCGAACACGAGATCCTGAAGCTGATCAGCGAAGGAATGACAAATTTCCAGATCGCGACCCGGCTCGGACTGTCGGAGAACACGGTCAAGTACTATCTGAAGCAGATATACCAGAAACTCGACGTGTCCTCGCGTGCGCTGGCCGCCGCGAAATTCGTCAAGGGGCATTTGTAGGCCATTTGGCCCCGATCAATTCCGACCGGGTTTGGGTGTCAGACGGTCAAGTGCTTCAAGGGCTGCTGCGGCCTCCTCGACATTCTTCAGAAACCGCGCCTGCGATTCCTCGGCCTGCGCCTCTTCGCGGGCGAGCCGTTCCCTGGTCTTGGCGATGTGGTCTCCAGCCTGTGGCAGCGCCCGCCGTGCGGCGGCAACGAACCGGCGGTCGTTGAACCGCTCGACGGTGTCCTTGCGCTGTTGCGCGGCGATGCGGAAGGCGTCTTCGATCCGGCTGGCCGCCGCCTTGAGGCGCAACCCGGCCTCGGCCGTCGGGCTGTCCCCCGCAAGCTCCGGAGACGCGATCTCTTCGGCCAGTTTCAGGCCCGACACGGCCGGTACCACGATGCTGGCGCCAAACCTGAATCCTTCCGGGCTGGCCAGCCGGGGATTGGCCGCCAGCAGGGCCGCTTCGGCCCGGCGGAGCTGCTCGCGCGAGGCGCGCCCGGCTTCGATCTGAAAGACGCGCCGGGCCAGCGTACTGAGCGTGCGTTCCCGCCCCAATGTGGCAATTCGAGTCGTCGACATCCTGCGTTCCTTTCGTCAATTCGTCAGGTTGAGCGCGTTGAACGGCGCAGGCAGGGCCGTATTGTTCAACGTGATCCCGGACGTGGTGATGTTGCCCACGACGGCCGCCGCGCCGTTCGCCCCGGTGAACAGTTGCATCGAGTTCGCGTCGGTGCTGTGCGTCACCGAGTTGGCGGAAATCGTAAGGCGTTGACCTGCCACCAGAACGACCCGGTTCAACCCGCCGCCGCTTTGCAGGTCGAATTGATTGTCCGAGAAACCCAGACTGCGCGCCCCGTTGCTGACGATCCAGACCATGGCATCGGTCAGCTGTTGCGCCGATTGAGCCTGGTTTCCCCGGACAGAGATCTGCGATGCCACCGAGGGAAGCGCGATGCGGAACCGGTTTGCGGAGGCGGTCCAGACAGCCTCGTTGACGCGGAAGAACACATGCCCGTCCGGTGCACGGCCCGGCAGGGCGGCAAGGAAGCCGGTGGTCAGCCCTCCGATTCCGCCCACATTCGGTCCGCCCGAGGGGCCGATGCGAATGGCGCGCCAGTCGCTGATGTCATCGGACCGAGCCATCTGTCCGAAGATCCGGTTGGCCCCGATGCTCAGCCCGACGAAAGGCGGCATCGCCAGAATGCCATATGCGGCGCTTTCCGGCTGGCCGGCCCCGATCTCGGATATCGTATTGCCGGAAACGTCCACGCTGCCGCTGCCCTGCACGGCGATGCCGGCATAGACCTGACCGGAAAAGCCGGCCTCGCCTACGCCACGGATCGAATTGCCGGCGATCTGTCCCGTTTCCACGTTGGTGGCAAGAACGCCCACTGCGAAATCCTGACCCGCGGTCAGACCGATGCGCTGGAAGCTGTTGTTGTCTATCGCCAGATGCCGGACCGAGGCATCGGGTTCGATCGTGACCCCGGCCTCGCCGCAGTCGCGGAGGATGTTGCGCTTGATCAACACCGTGTCATGCTGGCCCGCGATACGGACTCCGGCGCCGCCGAGGTCAAAGATCGTGTTGCCGACGATCTGCGCATCCGTCAGGGTTTCCGGCAGGATGTTCGGCATCAGCGTGATCCCGTCCACAGCGCCGTCGCCGGCCGAAATCTCGCAGTCCTGAACGCGCATCGTGCCCGCCGACAGCCGCATGGCCGAGCGGTTCGCCATTGCGGTCGTCGCGTCGATGGACAGTTGAGCCGCAGGGATTTCGGCCCAGTTGATCTGCATTCCCGTTTCGAAGGACAGGACCAGGTTTCGCGACAGCAGCGCCGCCGCGATGTTGATCGCGGATCGGTCGATCCGCACGGCAAAGCGCGCCCCGAACAGGATGCAATCCAGAACCCGCAGCTCGGCAAAGGCGGCGAACTGCAGGTCGCCATCCTCGTCAAGGCCATAGGACGACCGCGAGCCAAGCGCATTCGGCGCGACGGCGATGCATTCCTCGATCTTGGTCGCGATCTGGTTTCCGTCCAGCGCGATGCCAAAATCTGCCCGGTCCTCGGGGTTCGGGGACAGCACAACCGCCGCCAGACGGCGCAGCGCCAGAAGCGAGGTGTTGACCGCGGCCACCCCGTGCACGGGGAGCAAGGTGCCGTTGGCATCCTCGACCGGAGCCGCCAGCACCGAGAACCGCTCAAGCCTTGTATCCACCGCGGTTTCGACCTGCACGGCGCCGCCCGCGCCGTTGTAGACAAGGATCGTGCCGATTCCTTGTCCGACCAGGCGAATGCCTGCCCTGTTGGCGATCCGGACGGGCTGCTCCAAAAGGTAGATCCCAGCCTCCAAGCACACGCTGCCACCCAGGGCGCCGACCTGATCGATTGCGTCCTGAATCGTCAGCGACCCGGAATTGTGCTCTTCGGCGGTGACGCAGACGGTACAGGCACAGCCTTCGCCCGCCTCGAATTCCGGCGGCCAGAAGGTCCGGCAGTCCAGAACCTGCCCCGGAACGTTGGGTCCACCCGGCACGATGACCGCAAGGCGCGTATAGTGGCGCTGAACCCCATCCGGCGGCGCCATCGTCACGGGTTCGATCTGGGTGTTCGCGGTGCGCGCGGCGAACCGCCAGTGATCCATCTCGCGCCAGTGACCGGGGCCGTCCACGGTCGCGAAACTGACGGTGATTCCGCTTTCCAGCAGAATTTCGGTTCCATCGGGCGGCACCGGGATCAAGCCGTCCGAACCCGGCAGATCCAGATCGGCCCATTCCGTGCCGTCGGCAAGCCGGATCACTCCGCGCTGGTCCCAGCGGATCAGGCGGGTATGGCGGGTTTCCGTCGTGTCCCCGCCCGCGCCAGAGGGGACCAGATCGGCGTCGATCGCCGACTCGAATTCCACCGTGCGCGTTTCGGCATCCACATCCGCCACCCGCAGGATCTGGCCCGAGCGGTGGTTCAACTCGCGATGATCGTCGGTGATCTCGACCCAGTCGCCAGGGGCGAAACGCAGCACTTCATCGCGCCCGATCCGCGCCACGGTCACGGATTCCGCGTCCGCCGCGATGGTCGTGACCGAAGCCCGGACCGAAGCGTTTTCGCGACTGAACTTGAACCGCCAGTCGCCTTGCGTCGGCGTGTCGTCGGGATCGAAATCGGCGCGCAGCCCATGGATCTCCACGCGGTAGAACTGGTTTTCGACTCCGGAATAGCCCTCGGTCGGGGGCACAAGGCAGGGATCTTCCGGCTCGTCCACGTCGACGGTTCCGTTCGTCAGCCGTGCAGTGGACGGCGCGATTTCGTCCAGCCAGCCTTCGATCTCGTCATCCGGCGTCGCACAGGTGACGGCATCGTCCACATCCGGGAAGACCCGCACCTGCCAGACGGTTTGCCAGCGGGTCGTCGTATCGAGCCCACCCAGCGCCGGATCCAAGAGCGCCGGCACTTCGGTCGGCGTCACTTCGCGCTGCCAGGCGACCAGATAGACCAGATGCCGCCCGTCCCCGGGCAGATCCTCGGGCGTCGGCCAATAGGGTTGTGCCAAGTAGTCGGTGAAATCGCCTTCGGGCGGCGAGATCATTTCGTCCAGAACGCCTTCGGGTCCATCGACGCCGGGTCGCGCCCGGTCGAACACCGGGTCGGGCCGGGTCGGATCGCTGCCGTCGAAATTGGCGAACCCGAAGGATTCACACACCATTCCGTCGAGATAGAGCCTGCCGCGACCGTATTCGAAACCGGTGGCGGTGAGCTGGATTTCGAACGCCAGTTCTGTTTCCAGCGGCACCACCGCCCGCCCGATCGTATCGACGGTCCCGGCGCGAATCCGGCGCTCGAACAATTCGACCATTTCGTTCCAGTCGCTGTCGAGAACCGCACGGCCCTGCTGAAGAAACACCCCGGCGAAGCTTCTCAGGGCGTCGAAGCTGTCTCTGCTGTAGTCACCGCTCATTGGGTCGCTCCTTCAAAATCATGTCTCATAGAAAATTCCCGCTTCCAGGCCGAAGCGCAGGTATTCCTCCAGCCGGATCCGCAGGTTGGCTTCGCGCTGCGGGGCCGCAAGAAGGTGATAGGCCCCCATCTCGCCTTCGTCCGACGCGCCTTTGCGGATTTCCGCGGGGCTGGCGAGGCGCAGTTGCACATAGGCCGGGTGCGACGCCGATTGCGCCACGAAACCGGGGCGCAGCCACCGGACGATGCGACTGCGGATCAGATCGCGCTGGGCTTGCGGGATCTCGCCGCCCGCGGCTTCTTCGGCGGCATCGACGGCCTGGTCGATGGCCAGTTGCGGCTGGCAGCGATAGCGGCGCGGGGTGATCGAGCCGTCGGGAACATAGCTGAACCGCATGCAACCCTCCTGCCGACGCCGCGCCTGTATCGGGGAGTCGCCGCGCGCGTGCAGGATGCTGTTGGAAACCAAAGGAAAGCTGCGCGCCACGATGCGGCCCAGAACGGTGCAGGCGATCAGGGTCAGCGCTCCGGCCGGGTCGCCTTCGCCCGCCGGTCCGGCAATCGCCAGCGCCTCGGCGCTGTCGCGGGCCGGCAGGGCGGCCGCATCCACGATACTGTCCCTGAACGTGGCGTTGGTGGTCTGATCCATGCGGACCGGCCCGGTCATCGCGCGGTCGATCAGCAATTCAACCCCGGTTGTCGTCACGGTGAGGCTGACCGCCTCGGGGGTGGACGGCGCGCCGGTGTCGGTGAACGACAATCCCGGAATCAGGGTCACATGACGCAGAGTGACCGACTTGGGCGACTCGCCGTCGCCGTTCGGCGCCAGGGTCATCGGTTGCTCATCCAGCACGATCCCATCGACGGTTATCCGCGCATTCTCGCCTCCGCTCAGCGCCAGCGCCGCTGGAGGCCGCAGAACCGGGCGTTGGCCGTCAGCGGCGCGCAGGATGACTTCGGTATCGGGCTCGGCATCGATTGCGACCGCTTCCTCGAACGTGTCCGAATTCGTGATCTCGACGATTCCGCCCAAGGCCAGCACATCGTCGATTGCACTCTGAATGGTCGGGTGCGTGACGGTCGGAACCGGAATCAGCGCCTGGCCCGGGTCGCGGGTCAACGTGGCGGCGCGATTGTACTGACCGCCGCCGATGCGTGCCGGAAATCCGGTTCGGAAGGTGGTGCGCACCTCGCCGTCCTCAGGGTTCGGAAAGGCGATCCGCCCCAGCACAGGATCGACCCTGACCAAGGCGTTTGCAGGTGGCACGAGAGGGTCGGTGTCTTCGATCTCGGCAAGGTCGGCGGCGGAGATCGCGTCATGTGGGGAGTGGTTCCAGCCGGGTCCGTCATCCGACAGATCGCAGGCTTCGATCCGGGTGACGGGCACGGCCTCGTCGTCAAGGAAGATTTCGAACGCACGGCCCGGCCCGTACCAAAGCGCCGGATCGCGATCGAGCGCGCGGCGCGAGATGTCGCCGGGCACGTGTTCGGGACGCGAGATCGAGCTGATCGTGTCTTCGGGCTGAGGCAGGTTGACCAGTTGGCGCGGGGCGCCCAAGGGGTCGAACAGATAGCGCCGTCCATCGACCTGGGTCGTCGGCACGCGAATGTGGTCCTTGGGCAGCAATCGCCACAGATACAGGCCGATATTCGGGAAGTTGTGCTTGCCGCCGCTGGACTTGATCCGTGGCCCCTGCCGGATCGCGCGCACGTCAACGGTATGGCTCACGCGGTCGAAAGCGTGAGACATGGGCTCCAGATCCAGCGGATCGCGCAGATCGGGGGCCAGATGATGCGCGGGGCGAATATGGTTCATGTGCTGGCAGGTCGCGGTGATCTGGAAGAATTCGACCACATGCGCCGGCCATCCCGTCACGTCGCGGGCCAGCGCCTCGAGCACTGCGGCGGTGCCCTTGCGACGGCGATAGCCGATGGTGTTGGCCACCTCGGCGCGATTGCCGACATCGGTGCCCTCGATGGGATAGAGGGCCCGGTACCCGATGGTTCCGCCGATATAGGGCGCCGCCCAATCCTCGCAGGTTTCGATGAAGAGGTTGTCGAGCAGCTGTTCGATATTCTCTTCGACCACCGCGCCCTCACGCGCCAGCACCGCCACGAGTGCCGCAAGCGGCCCACCCTCGCCGGCATCGCGCAACCGGTGGATCGCGGGTAGCAGGCGGTAGAGCGACTCGGGCGTGATCCGGTTCATGACATCACCTCCAGCTTGTCCAGCGGGCGCGGATCGAGCGTCAGGATCTCGGCGGGCAGCAGGGTTCCGTCGGGTGCGGCCCGGCCGGTCCGGGACACCAGACGCGCATGGGCCGTGACCGCGTTCTGCGGATGGACCGTCCGGTAGAGCAGGTCGATATCGACGGCATCGACGCCAGCCACCTGATGCGCGGCGGCGGCCACTTCGGACAGGCTGAGCAGCGTGCCGAAATCGCGGGTCTCGAAAGAAAACGCCTGCCGCAGATGCGCCTCGGTCGCCGCCAGCACCGTGTCCTGGTCATGAGCGGCGTTGACGGCGACGCGCAGACCCAGGCGGAAGGTGGCGGGCTGGTAAGAGAGCAGATCGACGCCGACCAGCGGATCGCCCAACTGACGGAATGCGAGCAGCAGGTTGTCGTGGATGGTCGACTCCGGCGGAACCTCGGCGCCGTCGTCGCCGGCCACCGTCACCACGATGCGCCGTGTCTGTCCCTGCCAGACCCAGCGCGCCTCGGCCTTGGCGATCCCCGGATAGCCCAGCGCGAAATCCCGATAGTCGGTCAGCGAAACGACTCGGCCTAGTGTCAACGTATAGATCGGTGCATTGCGCCGCGCGTCCGTCGCGGCCTCGGCATCCGCGCCGCCAGTGGCGGGCAAGGGGTTTTCGACCTCCTTCAGGCCCAGTGGCCGGTCGAGCGGCAGCTTCAGTTGTCCGGCGCGCAAGTTGCCAGCCGCGCCGATCCCGCGCGAGTATTCCGCAACGATGTTGTCCCGCCCAGCCGTGGGCCGCGCGCCGGATATGCCATCGCCGAATTCGACGACGGTTTCGCCCGCTTCGGTCAGCGATGTCTTGTAGACCCGTGCCGAAGCACCCCGCTGATACAGATCTGGCATCTCGTGCCATTCCACGCCGTCGATGCGCAGGCTCAGGGTGCTTTCGACACCGGTCTCGGTGGGCGCCAGGCGATGCGTGACGGGCGCCTGTTTCAGCAGGAATTTCTGGAATGGCACAGACGGATCGCCATGACCGAGGATCTCGGTGGCGCCCTCGCCATGCGCGGCGCGGGCCACGTTGGCGTGAATGACCAGGCTCTCTCGGTCGAAGGCCACGCCCAGCGGCTCCGTCAAGTCCAGGCGCGAGCGTTCGGCGCTGATGGTTACGACCCGCTCGAGAAAGGCCGGAACCGCGATGGTTTCGGCATCGTCGGGGGCGGGAACCGGGCGGAACCGGTGTGCGGGTTCGGTCATGGTTCCGGCAAATCCGGTTTCGTCTTCCACCCTGTACCGCAGGTTCGCGCCCAGATCCTCAGGGGCGTCCAGCAGAGTCAGGATCTGTCCGCGGACCACGCTGCGCACCGCGCCGTCCTCGTGCTCCAAAGTGCCGACCTGCCCGCGATACTCCAGATGCGCCCGCTTGCCGCGCAAGATCAGGCGGCGGCCTTCGGGCAGACCGTCGGCGCGCGTGTCCAGTTCGATCCGGTCGCCGGCGACCCACTCGGTCACGGGAACGTCGGCAAACCGCAGCTCGATACTGCCGCCAAAGATGGCGCTGCCACGAAACTGATCGCCTTCGAAGATGCTGGTGGCGGTACCGGTGTCGAGCGTCAGGTGCGAAGCCTTGCCGCTGATCGCGTACCGCGCCAGGCTGGCATCGTCCGCCGCCGTGATGCGGTAAGGCCGCTGCGCGCCCAGGGGTCGGCGGATGACGATCCAGCTGTCCACGACAAAGCTCTTGTAGATGCTGTCGAGATGGATGCGGTTGTTGGTGTCAAGCTCGAACACCCAGTCGTCGGGAGCGGTCGAGGTGCCGCCGATGGTCGAGGGCGAGTTCGGTTGCGGCGGGCTGTCCGCAAAGCCGAACCCATTGCGCTGGCGGGGGGTCAGGACGAGCGGATGCGGAGCGTTGTAGCCAAAGAAATTGGCGCGCTCAGGCAGGTGGTACAGCTTCAGCGGCGGTTCGCCGTCTCCGCCCGTTGCGGTCAGGTTGACCAGACCGCCGGACCAGGAGATGCGCGTGCGCGAACCGTCGGCGGCAGCATCGACACTCTGCAATATGCGAAAGTTCCAGCGCAGCGAGTCGGTGTCGAAACCGCTGAAATCCCGGTCCCAACGCTCGCGGTCGAGGAATATCACCGCATCGCCGACCTGAAGGTTGGGCGTACCTGCCAGCCAGGCATGGGTCGCGCCGTTTCCGGGCAACTCCGATCTGGTAAGCTGCGGCCGCAAGCGGTTCCAGGCCACGCGCGCCTGCAGCGGTTCGATGGTTTCGAACACTTGCGCGTCTTCTTCCGGTCCGGGTTGCGACTGAACGCGGGTTCCGACCGGCACGGTCAGCGCCGCCACGTCCGGTTCCGCGCCGGGGGGGTCTTCCATCAGGATCGCCAGATCGGTCTCGGCCGCCGATCCGGGATGCAGGCGATAGCCGATCAGGCGGGCGAGTTCGGAAATCGAAAGCCGCTCGGTCGCAGTACCCATATAGGCTTCGTTCGCGAACCGCTCCTGATAGAAGGTCAGCACGTCGCAGGCGGCGGCCCATGCGTCGATAAGGGCAATCGAGAAATCGTCGTCGGCTCGCGTTCGCAAACGGGCAAGCGCGGGATGCGCGGCCGACGCCAATCCGGTGAGCATGGATGCCTTGAACCGGGCATGATCGCCCACGCGGAAAGCGATGGCCGACAGGTTCGGTCGGTTGGCGGTGTCTTGCAAAGTGGCAAGCTCGGTTCCATCGCAGCAGCCGCAAATGTCGGCTTCTGCGCCCTGGTCGGGAAACCCGATGCGAATGGGGCCATTCGTCATTTTCCGCCTCCCATCTCGATCTCCAGCGCGCCCCGCTCGGGGAAGTTTCGGTTGTTTTCGAGCTGCGCGATTTCCAGCCGGCCAAAGGTCAGAACACCGTCGTCCAGGGCTTCGGTGCGGGTCGATCCCCGGCGCCGGAAATGCGTGGCCTTGACCGATGAGACACCTTCGATCCGCATCACGCGGGCATAGATCGCGGACAGATAGACCGGATCGCCAAAGGTGAAGTTGTCGGGATGGAAGAAGCCGGTCGAGCCGTCCGCGCTGCGCACCGCCGAAAGCGCCCGCAGCACTTCCTGCCGGACCTGCGCGCGGAAATGGTCGGAATGCGCGCAGATGAACAGCCCGATTTCCAGCGGCACGAAGCGCGGGGCATCGACTTCCAGATCATAACCCGCCATGCGCACGGCGTTCAGTTCCTCGCGCAGCTCGGCCTCGAACTCCTCGGAGATTGGCCGGTTGCCGAACCGGTCCACGGTGACAAAGACGGTGTGACCGTGGCCGTTCCAGCGGAACGTGGCGGCGGCGCGCTGTACGTCCCGGTGGCGCAGCGCCATCTCGGCATAGTCCTGCGGTGTCACAGCACGTTCCTGTCGGCGATAGGCGTAAGGGGCGGCCTGGCGCGCCTCTTCCATCGACTCGGGGTTCATGCCGCCGGTTGCAGGAATCGGGTTTCGCACCGCGCTGATCTGGCTCACGCCGGTGATTGCGTGCGACAGCGCGTCGGACCCCACATTGCCGACCCGCCCGTTTCCGACCCGATAGGTCGCCGCGAAGGGCGTGCCGGCCGCCGGGCGGCGGCCGTTCTGGTCGTCACCGAACCGCAGATGCGCCGACCCGTCCGCTTCGGTCTCGACCACGAAATGGGTCTGTTCGGGCAGGGATTGCAGCAGGTCGCGCTGGGCCTCCCAGCCCTCGGTGGCCGGCGGCGTGCCGGACAGCAGCGTCACGTAGGGTTTTCGCGTCGAGGGGGGCAGATCGACGGCGGCGAAGGCCGAGGGCGCGTCCGCATCGTATCCGGCCACTTGCGAAACCGGGCCTTCGTTCAGCCGTGGGCGAAAGCGCGGCGGGACGGCGCGCGGTTCGGGATGATCGCAGGGATCGTCCGAGGGGTCCGGTACCAGTTGCAGATGCGGTTGCGGCACCGCGCCCAGATCCTCACCTTCGATGGTCATCCCGTGATCGGCCAGCACGATATTGCCCAGCACATGTGAAACGTCGCGCTGCAACCCGCCGCCGGCCGCCTCGTCCAGTTCGGACGAGACGCAGATCGGGAAGGGCAGGGCATCCTCTTCGGCCCAGCGGATTTCGGTGATCGGCACCCCTTCCAGATCGTCGGTCAGACCGGCCTGAACCGCGGTCAGGCGCACCGCATGGCGCTTGGCCGGATCGGCGTCCGCCGCGCGCCCGGTGCGGGGACCGAGGCGTTCTTCAAGAACCAGCACATCGCCTGCGGACAAGTCCGGATGATCGCCGGCCAGCGTCGCGCGTGTGGCGCCTTTGGGCAGGCAGCACTCGGCGTCGGACCATTCGTGAAAGAACATCTGGTTGTGGTCTTCGAACAACTCCTTGTCATGCAGTGTTTCGAATACCAGCGGCGTCAGGTTCAGCGCATCGCGCTCCTCATCGCTGCCCTCCGCGATCACCGGTTCAAAGCCCAGCAGGCGGGTCAGAACGCGCGTGCGTTCCGGCAGCGACACGTCGTCGGATACGTCGAAATGCACCCAAACCCGTGCATTTGCGCCGTCATGCATGTGATAGTCCACCAAGCGCACATGGCGACGCACCGAAGAACGCCGCCGCGCCGTGGCCAGATAGGCTTCGGTCGCCACCGCATCCTGCGCATAGGACAGCCGGTCGGCGGTATAGGCCAGCGCCTCGACCAGCGTGATGCCCAGATCGGCCGGGTTGCGTTCGCGCCAGTCCGGCATGATCTGCGCCATCCGGCCCAGCATCAGGCGGCGGAAACTGCGGTAGTCCTTGGCCAGATAGCTCAGCGCCGGTTGCTCCGGCGGGTCTTCGGGGCAGGCGTGTTTCGGCGCGCAGTCGAAATCCGAGGGACATTCGACCTTGAACGAGAAATCGACCTGCGAAAGCACCCGGTCGATGCCGGGCGGGGGCGACAGATCGCCGGGATTGGCAACCAGCCGCAAGGTGTAGGTCGAGAAATCTCCGTTTGACGACGTGCGCAGCACCAGCACCTGATCGGGGTCCGGCAAGGTTGCCAGCCAGGCGGTCAGGCCGGGTTCGGCCAGGGTCGCATCCGGTGCGTCGGCCCGCGTCACCCACTCCAGCGTGATGTTGGTGACGCGCTCGCCGCCGGTCAGTTCGAAATTCTCCAGTGTCAGAACGGGTGCGGTATCGAGAAACCGCAGCAACAGGGTGCGCTGGGCCGGAGTGTCGGCGGGCGCTTCGCGGTCCAGGACTTCCAGAAAGTCGATGCCGTTGATCGCAACTCCATCGTCGATGGCGGTCAGCACGCGCTCGCGGCGGCGGGGATCGCAGCAATGATAGATCATGCGCCATCTCCCAAAGCAAAGCTTGCCCGATCCTGTACCCCGGTCCTCAGGATGCGATAGGCGATGGTAATGATGATCGTCGCGTCCTGAGCCTCGGCGGTGATGTCCTGCACTTCGATGCGGCGGCCCAGATGCTGTTGCAACGCGCCCCGGATCATGAATTCGGTGGTGGCCACCTGCTCGGCGCTGACCGGCGCGAACAGCAGCTGATAGATGCCCGAGCCGAATTCGGGCCGGTTCACCCGTTCGCCGGGATTGGTGAACAGGATCAATTCGATCAGATCGCGGATATGGTCCGCCTCGTCGGTTTCCGCGGTCCTGTCGCGCCCGTCGAAGTGATATGGAAAATCGACCTGCATCGCCTATGTCCCGATAACCCGAGTCTGCGCCTGCACCGGGATCAACGGCGTGCCCGTCGGCGCGCAGATAGAAACCGACGACATCAGCACCGCCGGTGCGCCGTCGATCAGCACCCGTGTCGCGGCGACGGTGTAGGTGGCCGTCACGCAGGGGCCGTTGCCACCCGGCGGCACGAACCCGCAGCCCGCCACCGTCCAGGGAGAGGTTTGCGCCACCGCGGGCTGCCCGTTCACCAGAACCCGCGCCGAGGGCGAGACCGGCAGCGCCTGCCCGCCGTGCGAGCAGGTGACGGTCGCGCCGAGATGCAGAATTGGTCCGCTCATGTCCGTTCCTCCTCAGATCACGGTCAGCGCGCCGTTGTTCACGGTCACGGTCGGGCCGGTCATCACGATCGATGCGCCGCGCCCGTTCTGGATGTAGATGCCGGTGTCATTGACGATCAGCGACGCGCCGGTTGCGGTTTTCAGGACGATACCGCCCGTGGGTCCGGGCAGGTCAGTCACCGTGATCCCGTTCTGCAACAGGGTCTGAATCGTCACCGCGCTGACCCCCGGCGGCGTCAACTGGTGCAGCGCCGGAACCTCGGCCGCCGATCCGAAGAAGCACCCGGTCCAGATCGGATAGTCCGGATCGCCCCGCTCGAACTCGATCCAGACACCCGCGCCGATGGGCGGCACGCCGATCGCGCCGGTCTGGGTTCCGGCCATCGGAAAACAGGGCATGCACCAGCTGGTCAAAGCCACCTGGCTGACATCCGGCACGATGGCTTGGATGCGCCCGGTCATCATCGGGTCCACATTGTTGACCACCGTACCGCGATATTTGCCCAGATAGCGTTCCGTCATGCCGGTATCGACGCACGGGCTGGCAGCAGCCCGCTCCTCTTGAGGGTGAAGCTTTGCTTGTACTGGCCGCGCGACATTTCATGCGTGACCCGTTCGACATAGTGCACGCCGTCAAACGGCTGGCCCGCGCCGCGCACGCCGACCAGGGCGCGGGCGCGCAGGACGCGGCCATAGCGCAGAACGTCCAGCGACCCCTGTCCGCTGACGGCGTTGTTCTTTTCCGCTGCCCGCGCAAAGCCGCGCGCCAGCGCCTGAAGCGGGTTCAGCCGCGCGGTGTCGCGCAGCCGCGTGATCTTTGGCGGCAGCGGCGGCACGGCGCCGAGCGGGGGCATGAAGGGGATCTGTCCCGGTATCGGAATCGGGATCGGCGCCTTGGTCAGCGCGTTGTGGATATAGACGATGGGGATTTCCGACTGTTCCTTGTCGAAACTGAAACTCAGGTTCTCGCAATTGCTGGCCGAGCCGCTGTCCACCGTCAGGGCCGGCTGTATGTCGCCCATGCGGATATCCGGCCCCCAATAGGCGAACGAGGTCGCGGGCGCCGGTCCGGGTTTCATGAAGAACGTGTATCCGGCCTCGCGCGCCAGCGCGCGGATATAGGCCAGATCGGTATCCTGATGGCGCGGGATCACCTCGGTCGGCAGCGGCGGGCCTTCGAGGCTCGGGATCACCTGCGGGATTATCCCAAGCCAGGCGTATTTCGCCAGGATCAGAGCCACCCGCGCCTCGGGCGGCATGGCCGGATAGGGGATCAGGCCCGAGAAATCGATCACGTCCATCGCCGCCGTCAGATCCTTGCCCTTGACCGACAGCCGTGCGGGATCGCCGCCCGATCCGGGC
Source organism: Ruegeria sp. BHSB196 (assembly GCF_059613135.1). Lineage (NCBI taxonomy): Bacteria > Pseudomonadati > Pseudomonadota > Alphaproteobacteria > Rhodobacterales > Roseobacteraceae > Ruegeria > Ruegeria sp. BHSB196. Next base: position 5,996 of record NZ_JBXWRY010000015.1, on the reverse strand, counting down.
CGGATGTCGGTCTTGGTCACGACACCGTTGATCAGGGCGGTCGCCTGCCCGCCGATCGTGGCGACAAGCGCCACCCGCAGGATCGGCAGTGTCGATCCGCCGGCCAGCAGGAAAATTGTGTTAAGGGGCGAGTCCTTCTCGACTGAAAAGACCAGCTCGAACCCCGATTGCACCTCGCCCGCGTTTTCTTCGACGCGCACGGTTTCCAGCGCCTCGATCACTTCGCGCGGAGCGGGCGCGGGAATGCCCGGCCCGAACAACAGCGATATGTCGATGCCCTTGATCATGACTCTTCCTCTGGGCCGGGCACGCCTTCGGGCAGCGTCAGGCGCAATTGGAATCCTGTGGTTTCCAGCTCTTCCGGCCAGATCGCGCGGTTGGAATCGCAATGCAGCCAGAAGGACTCGGGATTGCCGATGGTTTCGGCCGCCAGCCGGTCCAGCCGGTCGCCTTCGGCCACGATGCGGTATCCCAGCGTGGCGAAATGCTCGGGCGCGGGCGAGAACCTGCGCGTCAGATACGGGATCAGCCGGCCATCGGGCGCCGAGAAGGTGCGCGTTGGAATACCGTGATACCGGCTTTCGGGCGGAAAATCGGTGGCTTCGACGATCCCGGCCTCCAGCATGGCCTGAACGGGGTTCTTCATAGCGCACCTCCTGCGCCCAGCGCGTCGAGCGATCCGGCGGTTGCGCGGGCAGCCAGTTGTTCCTTGGCCTGTAGATAGGCCATGAACAGGCCGGAACCGCGATGGCTGAACCCCAGGTCATCGACCGAAAGGCTGCGCAGCGACAACGACACCTTGGCCCGGATCGGGTTGAGGTTGGGATCGAAGAATTCTTCGGTGATCTGGATGGATTTCAGCAGCACGGGAACGATGCGGCTCGCGCTCCAGACAAACAGTGCAAGCGGGGTTTCGGCCGGCGCGATCTCGAACGATCCGGCACCGGCCTGGGTGTTTTGGCGGTTGAGTTGTGCCGTGGTCGGGTGCAGCATGGTCTCGAGCGCCGACAGCGCCGGAAAGATGCCGTGATCGACGGTGGTCTGGTTGCGATCGGGAAATTCGAGCTGATCCGTGGCATCGATGACGGCCTCCAGAGTGATGGTTTCGACCGCGGGCGCACGCAGCCGCAGCGGTTGTGCGCGGTTTCCGGCCTCGTCCATGGCCTGCGCCTCGATCTGCCGCGACAGGGTCTCGGGCGCGTATTGCAGGGTGATGATCCGTTCGACCGCACCTGTCTCGGCCGAGATCAGCACCAGCCCGGCGCGGATGAGTTTCGGTGATCCCGGAAATCCCGTCATGTGTTCCTCATGGTGTCGGATCGCCCGGCTGCACGACGCAGGTGGTGGTCGCGGTGCCGTGCTCGGCGTTGAAATCGTCGATGGTCACTTCACCCGCACAGTCGGTGGCCAGTTCCGAGGCCCGGTTCATGCGGCTGACATAGGCCTGCAAGGCGGCCTCGAATTGCGTGATGCGGGCCGAGAACGCCGCGCTTGTCTGACCGTTGCGGCCCCGAAATGCCGGATAGGGGTTGTTGCGCAGGAAAGTGATGAAATCGCGCCCGTGTTCGCCTTCGTGAAACCCGAGGGACGTGCTTCCCACGTCGCGGTCGCTTTGCGCCCGCCCGCGCCCGTATCCCGAGGTCGATTGCGCATTCACGCCGGGGCCAAAGGTCGTGCGGATCGACAGCCGGAACGCGGAGGGATGAACGGTGAAGGACGTTACCCGGTTGTTCATGGTCGCCCCGTCCACAAGATTGGCCCCCGAAGGAAGCTGCTCCGGTATGATCTGGGTCTTGGCCTTGTCCATCATGGCCGGGTCCGACGTTCGGGTGTCAGGTAGAATGGTCAGCGTGACCGGGCCGATCTGCATCGTCGCCCCGCCGCCCGCGCGCGGACGTGCGGTGGACGGAACCGGCGTGGAAACGCCCTGAACCGACAGCCAGTCCGGAATAGGCGTTCCCAGTACCGTGTTCGCGCAAGAAGCGCGCCCCCAGGCATCGTCGCCCATGACCTCGATGCACCGGTTCAATTCCCGCGCCTGGCGGTAGGTGAGCGTCGATCGGTCGCCCGGGCCGCGCGGATCTTCCATGTGACGCGGCGGCATGGCGAACGGATCGCGGCGCCGCCCCGGATCCTCGTCCAGACCGAACCCGTCAGGCACCTTCCGGATCGTCGATGCTGCCTGATCCTGCAGCGTGTGCGCCAGTTCATGCGCGATCAGGTGCCGCCCACGCCGCGACTGCGGCTCATGCTGCCCGGCGGCAAATCCGATGTGGTGGCCCAGGGCAAAGGCCCGCGCGTTGATGCCGCGTGCGGCGCGGGCCGCGGCGGGATCGTCATGCAGCCGGACATGCGACAGATCGCGTCCGAACCGCGGCTCGAAATAGGCGCGCTCGCCGCTCGACAGGGGTCGGCCAGCCGAAGCCATGGCGACCGCCGCCGCGGCGGTCCGGCCGGTTGAATTCATCGCGCCATGTCGAGGCGCGCGGCCGCTGGTGCTCTTGCGGGACTTTTTCGGGGCGCGTTTCGATCTGATCATGGGCAAATCCTGTCCAGAACGCGGGTCATCCAGTTGGCCACGGCGATGTCGGTCTCGCGCGACTGGATTTCATCGGCGACCCAGGCCTGCGGATCGTTGAACGCGGCGTTGAAGGCCGCGCCCGAGCCGTGCTGCTGCCGCAAGGTGGAAACGTCTTCGCCATGGATCTGTTCATGGGCCAGTGTCAGGCGGTCGACCAGGGCGCCGCAGGGGCCGGATGTCTGCGCGACCTGAATTTGGCCTGACGCGCTGGTGGTGCCTGCCGTCGTCAGGGTCTGGCCGCGGGCCGCTGCCCGGTCGTCGATGCATTGTTCGATGTCGTCGCCCGAGGTGTTCGACGGGTCGGCCCCGCAGGCGGTGTATTCGGCGATGAAGAAATTGGCGTCCTGCACCTCGCCCGCCAGTTCGGTCTGGCACCCGCAGAACGACGTGTCGATATCGAGGAAGGTTCCGCCCGGAAACTCGGAAACGACCTGAAGCGCGTCGGTCTGATTGCCTTCGGCCTGCAGTTCCTCGACCACGAACATCGCCGTGACCGGCCCGATGCGGCCATCCTCGGCGATGCCGTTGCGCGCCTGCCAGCCGCCGATGGCGCGGGCCAGCGCCTCGTCGGATACGGCGGGATAACGGGAAATCCCGATCACGTCCCGAATGACCGCCAGGGTATAGGGATCGTCGAACCGGCGGCGGTTGAAATCGACCGCAACCCGGATGTCGCGCGCCGAAAGGGTGCGCGGGGCGGCGCCGGGCCGTTCCGGAGCGATTGCAAGATCACGCTGGACCAGCCACCTGTCCTCGCCGGATTGCTGGAAGGTATGGGTGATCTCGTGCGCCAGAAGACGCTGGCCTTCGGCGGAGTCCGGGCTGTGTTGCCCGGCGGCGAAATAGATGTGGTTGCGATGGGTGAACGCCCGTGCGCCGATCTCACGGCTGAGTGCCTGCGCGCCGCTTCCGTCGTGCAGCCGGATGTGGGACAGATCGCGGCCAAAGCGGGGCTCGAACGTGGCGCGTGTCCCGGCATCGAGACGGCGCCCACCCGAGCTTTCGGACCTCAGGCGATGGGCAAAGCCATTCGACCGCGTCGATGTGCCAGGCCCCGTCGCGGGCTTGGCCTGAAGCTCCTCCTCGTCCTCCTCCTGACGTTGCAGCTGGAGTTCCTCTTCTTCCTCCTCCTGCCTCTGGAGCTGAAGCTCCTCCTCCTCTTCCGGGTCCATCTGCCGTCGCAGATCCTTGGGTCCGACCGCCGAAATCGCACCGGCGTCCCTCCCCATGACCACCCGGTCGGCGATACGGTCGGCCTCCTGTTCGTAGGCGTCGCCGGGCGGGCCGACGGTCAGCTTGGTCTGCACGCCCAGCTTGTCCTCGGCCGCACACGAGGCGCATTTGCCCGATGGGCCCGGACTGCCGCCGCAGCTGCAGGCGCGCTGCAACACGCCAGTCACGGCGGGCGGGGCCGTGACCGCTTCCGGTCGCGCGATGCGGGTCTGTTCAGCCATGGCCGGACCTCCGTGGGATATGCTGGGGCCGGATCATTTGCGGACACCCCGGACCGTCGCGGCGGCGATGCCGTCCGCGCTGCTGTCGCCCTTGGGCGCCACGGTGCGGGCCGTGGCGCGATATCGGTTGCTCCCCAGCGCGTCCGACCCATTCGACTGCACCAGTTGCGACAGCTCCCGCTGCAGGGCCGCCTCGAACGCTTCCCGATTCAGCGGGGTGCCATTGGTCGTGACCTTGTCGATCCGCAATCTTATCCGTGTCATCCGAACACCCCCTGCTCATTTGCGGAGAACGGCTTTTCAAGCTTGGCGTATTCACGCTGCGCGGCCTTTGCGACATGGCGCATCTGCACGGGTTCCGGGACCGAGGCGGCGAGGTACGCGGCGTTGAGCGCGATCGACCGGATCGAGCCACCCGACAGTGCAAGACGCGCCAGTGCAGGATAATCCAGCCCCTCACGCGGTGTTTCCGGCGGAAAGATGCGCGCCCAGATTTCGGCGCGCGCATTGGCGTCGGGGAAGGGAAAGGTGATCACGTAGCGCAACCGCCGCAGAAACGCGGTGTCGAGCGCCGATTTCTGATTTGTGGTCAGTACCGCAAGGCCGCGATATGCCTCCATCTTCTGCAGGAGATAGCTGACCTCGACATTCGCGTACCTATCATGACTGTCCTTCACCTCGCTGCGCTTGCCGAACAGCGCATCGGCTTCGTCGAACAGCAGGATGGCCCCGCCATCCTCGGCCGCCGCAAAGATGCGGGACAGGTTCTTTTCCGTCTCGCCGATATACTTGCTGACCACCTGGCTCAGGTCGATGCGATAAAGGTCGAGTTGCAGTTCCCCCGCCAGCACCTCCGCCGCCATCGTCTTGCCGGTGCCCGACGGCCCCGCAAACAGCGCCGCCGCGCCGAGCCCGCGCGGATTTCGGCTCTCCCAACCCCAGGCGTTGTTGACGCGCCAGGCGTCGCGCAGATGGCCCGCCAGATCGTGCAGGACGGAGGTCTGGCCTTGGGGCAACACCAGATCGTTCCACCTGGCGCGGCTTTCGATGCGTTCTGCCAGCCCATCCAGCGCCCGCCGCCCCTGATCACGCGCGGCTTGCCATAGTTGGCCGGTCAGATCGCCTCCCGGTTGCCCGGCCATGGATACTGCGGCTTCGATGGCGGGCGGGTCGAGCGCGAACTGCCCGGACAGGCGGTCCAGCGCCGGGCCAAGCGCCTCAGCCTGCGGACCCAGAACGTGCCGCCAGATGTCCTGCCGCTCGGCAAAACCCGGCGCGCAGAGGTCCAGCCGTACGCGCGGGGTGCGTTCGACATGCACGGGCTCGTCGGCGGAAAGAATGACCGGGCCGTTCAGAAGTTCCGCCAGCGCGGCGGCAGGGGCGGCGGTTTCCGTGTCGGCTTCGATCAGGACGGCGCCGGCCGACAGGGCTAGTTCACGGTTGAGCAGCACGGCAAGCGCCTGACGCTGAGTCCAGTCGCCGGGAATGTCGCTGGCGTTGAGGCGGAACAGCGGGATACTCAGCCGCCGCACGGCGTTTTGGGCCACCTGGCGCCGCGAAGCGCGCGTCCGCCCCGCCAATTGCACCAGCGGCAAATGGGCCGGATCCTGCCACAGTTTCGCAATCGTCTGTGCCAGCTCCGGCTCGCGGACAGGTCTATTGGCTTCCGGTGGGCACAAGGCCACCAGCCCCTGAAGACGCGCGTCGAGGTAGTGAACGCCCAGCAACGCCTGCAGGATGCGCTCGTCCAGCCGGATGGCGCGGGCGCGGAGCGGCCCGCGATCCTCCAACTCGATCAGGCGCCAACGGCGCAGGGGCGCTTCGGGGCACAGGATGTCCCAGATCGCCGGGCCGACGACACGTTCCAGCACGGACGGTGTCAACTGGCCGGATGCATTGACACGCTCGACCGCAGCGGCGATGGCATCGTCCAATTCGTACCCTGCCGCCAGCGCCAGAAC
>NZ_JBXWRY010000014.1:0-25168 GCF_059613135.1 Ruegeria sp. BHSB196 | reverse complement strand
ATTGTCCAGCCCCTCGCGGACAAGGGTCAGTGTCATATCGGCGTTCTGTTTCATTCCGGCGGTCATGGGATCGTTACCGTTTCAAGGCTTGGCAGCGTTGTCGTCAGGTCGATGACCGGGCTGTCGATTCCATCCACCCGCAACCGGACCGGCACTTCGGATCCAGATACTAATCCGGCAAAATTCGCGGTTGCGTCGTTTGCCGGAGTTGCAGGACTGGTCAGCACCTGCATCTGCGTGCCCGCGAGAATGGCCAGGCTTTGGCCGGGGCGGATCGGAGGCGCGCAACTCATCGTGATCGCCACCTCGGGCGGTGCGGGCGCGACCGAAGGCGCGCTTGCCGGGGCCAGCGCCAGAGGCAAGGCGTTCGACGCCTGCTCGCGCCCATCCGGCAGACGCAGAAGAACGTCGATGGAATAGGGTCCGACACGCCATTGGGCCGGATCCAGCGCGGTGTCCGTCGCGGGGTTCGCCGGCGCCAGCGGAGCCGTGCCGGGCAGGCTGACCACAAGCCGGTTGGGGGCAGGCGGCACCTCGGGCGCGAGAGTCAGGACGACCCCGGTTCCGGGCTCCGAGAACCGCACGCTGATCTCGGTCCCCGGCGCGCCGCCGTCCAGCGCAAAACCGGACAGGATGACCTGGCCGCCCAGCCGCATGACCGGATGCCCGTCCTGCGGCAGCGCCGCCGTCAGCGTCGGCACGGGCGGCAGCAACGAAGGCCGGACAAGCACACCGGGATCGCGCTCGGTGACCGGGTCGGGAAGCCCGCCGCGCGACAGGACCGGCAGCGTCGGGCGGATGGGATGCTCGCGCTGGATCAGCACCAGCGACACGTCATAGGCGACCGTGGTCCGGTAGCTGGCCTGAAAAGCGGTCCAAAGCTTGGACATGTCATCGAGCGAGATCGCCCGCGGCGTGATCTTGAGCAGTTCCACCTGATCGGCCAGTTCCGAGGCGCGGATCGGATCGAACTCTTCGGGCGGCAGGATATCGTCGATCACGGCCGCTTCCAGAGCCGCACGGATCGTTTCGCGGCTCAACAGCCCGTTCTCGTGAAACAGCTGCATCGCGTATCCGAGCAGGATTTCGGCGTGCAGCGGTTCGCCCGAGACGACCGTGATGATGTAGTGCAGTTCCAGAGCAAGGGTGGGGCGCTGGGTCAGTTCGCCGGCCGCATTGCGGGTCGGCAGGTCGCGGTTCCGGAACGCGGCGCTGTGCGACACGCCATAGAGAAACACGTTGATCTGCGTCGGCTGATCGCCTTCTTCGGTCACGACCCGGTCGGGCGGCAAGGCGGTCACCGTGAAGTCCGAGCCAAGCACCTGGCTCACGTCGCCGTCGATCAGCGTGTCGTTCAGCAGGTCGCGCAACAGTTGCGTCACTGCGGCGATGGCCAGAACATTGCTCATGACCGCCCCCCGCGAAGATAATCAGAAAGGCTCGGAAGCGGCCGCGATGGCGACGAGCGGGGGGTCTGCGGCGCAGGTTTGGTGGGCGGTGCAGCCACGTCCAGCCGCCCGATATGGATCGTGATTTCCGGTTCCGGTTCCGCTTGCTGCGCTGCGGCGGCTGGCCGGGAACGGCGCGCGGCCGGTGCCGCCGCGATTTCCGGCATGTCGAAACGGTCATGTGTGGGCAGAAGTGGTTCCGGCGGTTGGAATTGTGCGAGTTGATTGTTCCGATCCGGGAGGGCGGGCAGTCTTTCGGACGCTACTTCCGGAGAGTCCAGGGTCTTGGCCGATGCGGCGGGCGGCTGATCCGGGGAGGCCGTATCCGTTTCTAACAAAGGCAGAAAGGGATACGGCTGCTTGGCAGTTGCCGGGCGCGGCGCGGCTTGTTTCCGGTCTTCAGTCGGTGACTGCGATTGCGTCGGTATCGGCTCGGGTGATCGCGGCTCTGATCTTGTTTCCGGTGAAAGGTTGGGGGCCTGCGTTTCCAAAAGTTGCCGATCCGGGGTCATCTCGGTCGTCGCCTTGGTATCCACCGTGGGCTGCGGGGCAGGCGGTTTGGCAAGGGTTTCGGTCTGTATTTCGACGAATCCCGGATCGTTGCGGATTTCGAACCGCGATGGCAGGCGCGGGCGCAATCCCGGCGGCCCCTGGCCCGTGGCGCGTCGGACGAGATTTGCCAGAACGCCGCTCATGCCGACCTCGCCAATGACAGATAGGCCCGCCGCCGCGCTGGGCTGAGCGACAGGGTTTCGGCTTCGGTCCAGCCGTAATGCGCCGCCAACTCGGCCACATCGGACAACAGCGAGACCGCGGACAGTTCGATCGTGGCCCATACATGCGCGGGTACGTCCAGGGTTTCGGTCCATGTCGCGCTGCAATCGGGACAGGTGAGGGCGGTCTGCAGTTCAGCCGCTTGCGCCGCGGCTTCGATCCGGCGTTCGAGTTCGGGGGAGTGCGGCGTATCCGGCGCCAAACGCCCGCAAAGAGCGCCAGGGATTTCATCCGGGGTGAGCGCCGCCACGGCGGCAATGTCCCGACTTGTGATCGGGCGCGTTGGGCTGGTATTTGCGGAAGCGTCAGCCAAGGCTTCGATCAGCGCGCCGATTTCGACGGTGGTTTCCAACTCGGCGGTGCATTCCGGGCAGGTGGCCAACGCAGGCAGATCCGGCCCGAATGTCTGGCGGCGGATCTCCAGCAACTGTCGGTCGCGGTCCGCAAGCGGCAGATCCGCCGGATCTTCCCCAGAGCCGGCAGCCCAGAGGATCGCCAGCGCCCGGTCCAGCGGTTGCCGGTTGGCGCCCGCCTCCCAAGCGGCCAATAGGCCGGTTGCGGTCAAACGGTCCTGCATGCGCACCTCATTCACGCGGCTTCAGACCCGCTGTTCGGGTCAAAATGCCGGTTCGCTGGGTTCTTGAACGTCGGTGTCGCGCACCCAGCCTTCGTTCTCGAGCTTGATGGTCTGGATCGCGATCGCATTGGCATTGGCATCCAGTTCCGGCAGGGCCTGAAACTCGGACACCCAGCAACGGAACACCTGATAGGCGATCGCGAGTTGCCCGGCTTCGTTGTACATCTCGATGATGATGTCCTTGCGGAAATCGGCCAGCGAGCTTTCGGCCCCGAGACCCGCACCAAAGGACCAGACCTTGTTGGCCCAGGCTTCGAATTCCGGGTCGTGGGTGACGCCGCGCTCCAGCGTGATCGCCTCGTATTTTGACCGCCCCGGCGACTTGCGCCCGGTCGAGGGGTCGCCGCCCACGCGGTGCTCGACAACTTCGGTCGTGCGCTTGAGCGCGCCGACCTTGGATATTCCGGCCACAAAGCGACCGTCCCAGCGAACCCGGAACTTGAAGTTCTTGTAGGGATCGAACCTTTGGGTGTTGACGCTGAATTCAGCCATGTCTGTTCGCTCCTCTGGTTAGGTCGAGCTTTGCCCGGCGATCTGCTGGATCGAGATGACGACGAATTCCGCCGGCTTGAGCGGCGCGAATCCGACGTGGATGTTGACGATGCCCAGGTCGATATCGGCCTGCGTCGTCGTCGATGAATCGCAGCGCACGAAATAGGCGTCCGAAGGTTTGGCACCCTGGAACGCACCCTGACGGAACAGGTTGTTCATGAACGACCCCACCGCCAGCCGGATCTGTGCCCATAGCGGTTCGTCATTCGGCTCGAACACGGCGAATTGCGTGCCACGATAGAGGCTCTCCTCGATGAACAGGGCGGTGCGGCGGACGGGGATGTATTTCCACTCGCTGGTCCGGGCATCCGCGCCGACCAGCGTGCGCGCGCCCCAGCTGACCGTGCCGAAGACCGGGAAGGTCCGCAGGCAGTTGAGGCCGAGAGGGTTGAGCACGCCGTTCTCGGGATCGGACAGCACATAGTCCAGCGCCTGCACGCCGCTGAGCCGCGCGTCGATTCCGGCGGGCGCTTTCCAGACGCCGCGCGCATTGTCGGTGCGCGCCCAGAGTCCCGCCATCAGCCCCGAATTCGGGAACGAGCGCAACCGCCCGTTCTGAAGCGGATCGGCCAGGCGGACCCGGGGGAAATAGGCGGCGGAGTTCGTGCTTTTCAGCGGCGAGCTGGCCCCGGCATTCACCCAGTCTCGCGCCTCGTCCAGCGTGTCCACGTTGGGGTCGATATCGACGATGATCATCGCCCGGCGTTCCTCGCAATAGGCGATCGCCTCGGCCAGAACTCCGACCTCGGCATTGCCGGGAACGGCGAAGATGTTGAAGATGTCGGCTTCTTCCAGCGCGTACATTCCGGTCTTGGCTGCCCGGCTCCCGGTGAAGAAGGCCCCGGACGAGGGAGGGATGCCGTCGCTGCCGCCCACCCCCGCAACCTGCGCGGCCGAGCTTTGGCCAACGCCGGGTTGGTAGGCACCGATGTTCGAAAAGAACGTGTCGTCGGGGGCCGCGGCTCCGCCGGTCAGGCCCAGCGCCGCAGCGCCTGCACCTTCAAATGTAAAGGCCAATCCCGGCACAGCGCTGCCCGGCCGGACCACAAGGGTGTCGTCCACCACATCCACAACGGCACCGGAGAACGCCGGTTCAGGACTGGCCGCCAGGGCTGCCTGAATCTGCGCCCGTGCCTCGCCCATCGACGCGGGCACCGGGTTGAGCTGGTGCGTCAGCGTCTCGATCACGCCACCCGTAACCGTCCCGGCGGCGTCCAGGGCGACGAGGTTGACCGTCACCGGGTTGTTCAGGGCAATCGCGACGGCCGAAAAGTCGGGAATCCGATCGCCGGTCGTGCCCGAAGCGGCCGGGCGGGTTTCGCGGGCACCGGCAACCTCGCGCCCGCCATTGACCACGCCGAGGCCAAGGACCGCCGCGGCATTCTGCGAGGCCGCGTTGCGGAATACGACCGCCGAGCGGCGGCCGGGATCGCCGGACTCGCCGGTCAGAACGCCGGCATTGTTGGTGCAGGTAAAGCCGGCCACGCCGTCAATGGCGTTCACCCGGTCTTCGATCCGCTGGCGCAAATCCTCGACCGTGGCAAGATCGTTGGCGCCGTCGAACAGGCGGATCTCGGTCGATGGGCTGCCATCCACCGAAACATTCAGCCGCCGTGTGTCCTCGGTCAGGGCGGCCACGTCGCCGTCTGCCAGCGTCACCGAACTGGTGGAACTGCCGGCCAGCGTGCCCGCCAGGTCGGCATCGGTCAGCTCGACCAGATCCGATGCGGCATTCACCGTGTCCACCGCATAGGTCGCGGCGCGATCGTTCATTGACAGGTTGCGGTGAGTTTCGGTGCGCAACGCGACCATGCGGCCGTTGCGCTCGCCGATTTCCGACACCGTCAGGTTGAACGTGTTGACAGGGTCGGCGGTGTCGTAATCCACAATCAGCAGCAGCGCGTTGCCCCATACCCCTTCGCTGGATGCTTCGGCGGTCAGAGTCACGGCGCCGCCGGTGGTTTCCAGGCTGACACTGGCGGCCCGCGCGTTTTCCGCAACCCGGACGATCCAGCACGTGCCGCCGCCATTCAGAAAGAAGTGCTGAACGGCATAGGACAGGTCGCTGTCGATATGCAGACCGCCGAAGATGCGTTCGAAGTCGCCAAAGCCAAAGATCTGGCGCGCCTCGTCGACCGGGCCTCGGGCGGTGTATCCGACAAAGGCGCCGATGGCGGTCGGGACTCCGGCAATGGCGCGGGCACCGCTGGGAACCTCCTGAATGTAGACGCCGGGATAGGAAACGGAAACGGCCATGGCGAAATGCTCCTCGGTTGGAATACGCAGACAGCACAACCCCCCTGGTCGCGCAGACCAGCGCGTTCCGACCGGGCGATCGGCCAAGATTTCAGTATCAGTTTGTCACTCGGCGTCGTGTTCGGCGCGCTGCGCGCCGAAACAACCAGAAATACAATTGAGTACGCTTGTCTAAACTGTTTCCCCCGCCCCGATTCGAGTCAAGAGAGGCAGCAAATTAGGCGGATTCCAGCGCATCCGCGTTTTCATGAACGTAATCACAGGTTGAGTTGCCAATGTATTCCGAAGCCAAGGCCAAAACGGCTCCGTTGCGGATTTGCCTTGGGACCGAACAACGGAATCGCCCGCATCAAAGCTCCGTTTTCGGCCCGGCCCCCTGATCGCCGTGGACGGGGCTGGACGCCAGGAGCCATACCCATCTCTCCGATTTTTCGGCATTTTCCCGGCACGCCTCCTGGTTGAAATCGTGGTTTTCGACCTCCACCACATTTCCGCCCAATTCGCGACGCCAAAAATTCGCAATCAGGTCAAAGAAACACCGTGTTGAACGGGATGCTTCTCAGAACGCGTTAACGAGTCTGCTGCCGCCGGTTCGACGCCGCGTGCCGATGTCCGATTTGCCTCTGGAGAAAGGACTGCACTGTGAACGATCCGATGAACCATGGTACCTCTGGGGATCAGACAGCCATCCTCGCGCGGGACGACTTCATCCGCGAACTGAAAGAGCTGAACAAGCAGTACCCCGACACTGGATTCGGCGTTTCGCTGCAAACCCATGCCGGAGAGCGTTACCTGCTGGCGAACGGGAAGATGCCGTTGCCCGAGACCAAATTGCAAGGGTTCCCGACAGGGCAGCGTGTTGCTAGTCTTGAAAATGGGTCACGCTTTCGTTCGATCGAAGTCGTGGCTGATTCTGAAGCACTCGCAACACTCAGCCCGAAGACCGAAGCCGACATGGTCAAAGATGTTCTGGACCTGATTGCACGGATCGAAGCCGCAGCCAGCCCGCCGCCCGGCCGGTTTGGCAGCCGGCCTTCGGCGGGGGGTGTCGCGATGGGAACTGGAGGGTAAACATGGCGCGCAATGACCACCTGCTGTCTGTCGGAAACGAGGCGCTGACGCCGATGACATCGGCGATGTCGTCGCTTGGCACCCAGATAGATCAGTTGACCGAGGTGGCCGACGCGCGCTCCTCCGCCCGACTGGCGACGCTCAAGAACCGCATGGAGAATTTCGTCGCCAGCGTCACCTTCGTGGGTCAGGTCAAGGCGGGCAAATCGACCGTCATCAACATCCTCACCGGCCGTCCGGGCCTGCTGCCCTCGGACGTGAACCCATGGACCTCCGTCGTCACGACGCTCAACATCAACACGCGCCCGCCGGGCGACACTAAGTCCAAGTTCACCTTCTTCGACAAGGAAGAATGGGACAATCTGATGGTGGGCGGCGGCCGTCTTGGCGAACTGGCCAACCGCGCCGGCGCCGATGACGAGATGGAGGACATCCGGCGGCAGATCACCGAGATGAAGGCCAAATCCGAAGAGCGGCTGGGCAAGCATTTCGACATCATCCTGGGCCAGAGCCATCAATACGACTATTTCGACGAAGAACTGATCCAACGCTATGTCTGCCTGGGCGACGAGGACGATCCGGACATCAACCCCAACACCGGACGTTTCGCGGATGTCACCAAGTCCGCCGAGCTCTATATGGACATCCCGCAATACCCGATCGCGCTGAAATTCTGCGACACGCCAGGTGTCAACGACACTTTCATGGTGCGGGAACAGATCACGTTGCGCAGCCTGCGCGGCTCGGAGGTATGTGTCGTGGTTCTGGCCGCCAGCCAGGCGCTGACCACGATGGACATGGCGCTGATGCGGATCATCGCTCAGTTCGAGAACCGCCAGATCATCCTGTTCATCAACCGGATCGACGAACTGGCCGATCCCGTGAACCAGGTTCCCGAAATCCGCGAGCGCATAAACCAGACGCTCAAGCAGAACAACATCAGCGAGGACACCAGCGTTGTCTTCGGCAGCGCGATCTGGGCCGAGGCGGCGCTGACGGGCAACCCCGACCTTTTGACCGAAGAGTCGCACCGGGCCCTGAACACGCTGTACATGGCCGCCGGCTTCGATCCGGCCAGCGCGTCGCTGGACAAGATCTGGGCCTTGTCGGGCCTGCCCGATCTGCTGCTGGCGATCAACGAAAGGATCGCCGAAGGCGCTGGGGCGCGGTTGATTGACCGGGTCCGCCACCGGGCGCGCAACATCGCCAGCCAGATCCGTGCGACGTCGGTCGCCAAGAACGTGTCCGGAACCGAAGAGGCCATCGTCCGCGACCTGGGCGGGCTGTCCCCGGAAGATGCGATTTCGGCCGTGGTCGAGGATTATGAGAAAAAGGCGGCGAACCTCACATCCGCATTGCGCCAGAAAGTGATGCAGCGCATGGCGGCGGCTGAAGACAGCTTTGTCAAACGCGCCACCGACTCGCTGATCGCGCATCTGGAGCAGAATGGCGAAAGAGGCACCTGGCAATACGACCCCGCCGGTCTTCGCACCCTGCAAAAGGCCGCCTATTTCAGCTTTGCCCGGAACATGCGCAAGGAGGTGGGAGAGCTCTATGCGCAGGCGGCCCATGACATCGAGGCCGTCTATCACAAGCTTCTCGGCAACCATCTGGGCGAATTCAACATCGAAGCGCCGATCGTTCCCCGTGTCCCGCCGCCGCTGGCCATCGGCCGCACCATCGCGCTGGACCTTCAGAGCACGTGGTGGCGGCGCTGGTGGCAACGCCGCAAGGGGTTCGAGGCGTATGCCGCGGATTACACCCGCCTGATCGCGGCCGAGGCCAACTCGATCACCAAGGACATCGAGGAAAACCAGATCGCGGCAGTTCTCGAGAACGTGCGCGCGACCCTCGATGAATTCATGCATGAGCAGAAGGAAACGCTGCTCAGCATCTCGCAAACTTCGGATCAGGATCCCGAGCGCCGCGCGGCGCTTGCGGCTGGGCTGAGTCCGGAAAAATCGCGGGACGAGATCCTGGGCGACATTCTGAAAGATCTGAGCAACGAAGCAGCGTAAGAAAATGAAAAAAAGAGAACAGGAAATCCGCTTCGTCACTGAACGGCAGTGGAAACGTATCGAGCGATGGTCCCGCCGCAAGCCCGTGTTTGCGTTGATGGGAGAATTCAGCGCCGGAAAATCGACGCTCATGAACTTTTTGCTCCGCAAGAAGACCCTGCCGACGCAGGTGACGGCAACGCAACTGCCGCCGGTCTGGTTTTCCTGGGGAGACAAGCCGGCCTATCTGGTGAACCATGACGGCACCCGGACCCAGATCGAATTGGATCAGCTGGACCGGATCGGCGTGGACGACGCGCAGTTCATCCGGATCTTTCTGGAAGCCGACATTCTCGAAGCCGTCGATCTGATCGACACGCCGGGCATTTCCGATCCCAAGATATCCTCGGACGTTTGGGAGCGTGCGGTCAGGCAGGCGCATGGCGTCATCTGGTGCACCCATTCCACGCAGGCCTGGCGTGAAACCGAGCGCGCAACCTGGGTGTCGCTGCCCGAGCGGCTGCAGGAAAACTCGCTGCTGCTGGTCACGCGGGCGGATGCGCTGGACGCGAAGGATCGCCAGAAGGTGCTGCGCCGGGTGAACCGCGAAGCCGGGCACCTGTTCAACCGGTCCATCCTGTTCTCGGCGAAAGACGCAATCACCGCCCGCGACTACACCGGCGATGCCGAGCTGTGGGCACGCAGCGGCGGCGGCAAGATGATCGACAGTTTCCTTGAGATCACCGAGAGCATTCTGAGTTCACGGACCGACATCCTGTCGCGCTACAAGATCGGTCGGAGCGTGCCCGAAACAGGGCAGGTGGTCTCGGTCGTGACCCCGGTTCGTCCTGCCCGCGTCGAACGCCGGACGGAAGAAAGCGACCGAGAGCGAGAGGACGCGCAATCCCGCATCGAGGCGGACGAGGCCGAACGGCTGCGGACGCAGGTCGCAACCGGCGAAGACGAGGTGGCCGCCGACGACAACCTGCGTTCGGTCTTCCGTTTGCCGGTGGGCGAGCCGCCGGAGAGCGACGAGCGCGAGGAAGCCGAGGATAGCGCACGGGCACCGCTGCGCCTTCTGGAAGAAGACGAGGTTTCCGATGACGCACCGCTTGTGCCGGAAACGTTGGACGCCCAGAGCGCGGATGGGACCACGGTAGACGACCTTGCCGAGGAAAGCCGCGAAACTCCGGTCATCGGCGAAGAGGAAGATCCGTTTGCGGCCTACGAGCCGTTTACCGCGGGTGCCGAAAAGGCGCAAGGCGACGACACCGGGCAGGCGCAGCCCGACGGGGTCGAACCCGAGGATGCAGCGAAACCGGAACCGGACGTGGTGTCTTCGATCACTGCGCTGATGGCCGCGAATTCAAGATCCGGCGACGAGGACTATGAACCGCCGCTGGGCGACGAGGATCTGCTGGCCGACCGTCAGAGCGCCAACATCTTTGCGCTTCCGGCATCCGATGCCGAGGCTGACGAGGAAGGGCTTGAGACGGACGACGATGCGGACGGGGACGAGGATGCCCTGGAAGCATCCGTTGACGGGCCGCTCAGCGCGCTGCGCATGTGGCGCGAAATCGTCGCCTCGGAAGAACTGCCGTCGGATGACCAAGAACTTCTTGCCGTGTTCCGCACCTTTCTGGAAGAATTCGATCAGGTCGCGGCGGAGCATCATGCAAGGCAGGTGCGGAATGCGCTGCACACCGTTCCGGGCACCGGCAAGAAACCCGGATCGGAGTGGCATGTTCTTTGACTCCGGCACCGCGACTGGCGGTCACATTGCGCCAGCGCATGATCGCCCGGGACCACGGGGCACAAAGGCAGGAGCGACATGTCTCTGGAAATCGCGCTGAAATCCGCCATGGAGACCATACCCGACTGTTTCGCAGCCGGATATTTCGACATGGAAACGGGCATGTTGCTGGGGCTTCAGGCGGACGATGACGACAATCGCGCCGTGCTCGAAACGCTGGCGGTTTCGGTCGCCAGCCTGTTCCAGGGAAAGGGCGTTCGGGCCCTGGAAGAGATGTTGAGGGCGGCGGGTGCCGAAGATGACGAAACGGCCGGGTTTGGCGAAATCGCGGTGTTTTCCGACGATCGCCTGCACGTCTTCATGCGCACCAAACAGTATCCCGATCACGTGATATGCTACATATGCCGGGACAGCGCCAATGTCGGTCTGGCGCTTACAAAATCACATATGAGTCTCGGAGCGGTGTCCGCGGCCGTCTGACGCGGAATTGAGGGGAAGGGCAGTGATAGACGCAGAAATCATTGACATGCTCGGCAGGATCGGCCGGACGGCCCAGCCGCGGCTGTCGCCGGTCACGCTGCTGTCCGGTGACACGGCGCTTGACCGCCGCACCGCCGTCCTGCGCGCCATCCGCGGCACCGTTCTGCCGCGACGGCTGGAATTCGCGGCCGGGAACGGCAGCCATCTGGTGCTGGAGGTCAGCAGTTCGCGCGTGACCGACGTACTTGACGCAAGCCACGGCGACATTCCCGACTTCGACTCCGAAGCGCGCGAAACGATCGCCGGCAAGCTTGCCGCCCTGATCTCGGAGTTTTGCTCCGCGCCCGGCCCGCTGCAGTTGGAGTCCGTAACCCCGGACGAAACGCCCCAAGCCGACGATGTCGGCATCACCTTCAGCGAGATCGAAGCGGCCTGTGCGGCCCGTTTGCCGGCCGAGGACACGCAGGCGATGCCCGAACCCGCACAGCAAGTCGTTGCGCCGATGGCCGAAACGGCCCCATCCGCGGGTCTGGCCCAAAGGTTCTTTGAAGGCGCGGAAGGGTTCGCCATGGGCCAGGTTCTCATCGACAGGGACGGAAACGCGCCTTCGTTTTCCGCCGGCGATTGCGCCCGGGGCGGCGCCCTGTGCCCGGAGGAAGTGACGCTGAAGCGGTTCGTGCGCGACTTGGCGGCTTGGGATGCGGACAGCGCCGCGGCCATGTCCAAGCCGCAGCTTGTCGTGTTCCGCCCCGCCGGCGGAAAGGGCAAGGCCCTCGCGGTGCTGCGTGACGACAGCGCCACCGCGCTCGCGGTGCATGAGGCGCGCAAGCTTGGGTCGGTTGTCAGTCTTTGGAAGTCCTTGTCGCAGGCGTCGGAAGAACCCTGACCGACGCCCGCAACCGATTGTTTTTTGTTGTTTTCCAGTGTGAACGGTACCCCGAATTGTTCGTAAGGTAGTGACATGAGTGAGACCAGTCGCCGGGAGTTGATCCGGATCGCAGAAGAAATGTACGAAACGGCGAATGGCGAAACCCGTTTGTTCATTTCCCGGATCATCCGCGATTTGACGGGGCTGAAGCCCGGGGTCGCCTTTGTCGGTCAGATAAAGGCCGGCAAGTCACGCCTGATCAACGGGTTCACGGGGCATGCCGAGTTTCTGCCCTCGGACGTGAATCCCTGGACCACCGTCATCACCGACATGCATTTCGGACATCCGTCGGGACGCACGAACGGCGCCGAGTTCCATTTCTTCGACAACCAGCAGTGGCAGGCGCTGATCGCCGAGGGCGAAGAACTCCGCAACCTGTTCCCGGACGAGGAGGACGGCTACAAGCGCGAGATGATCGAGGAGCAGGTGGAGGCGATGAAGACCCGCGCCCGCCTGCGGCTGGGCGACAGCTATGAAAAGCTTCTCGGCCAAAGCCACGATCTGGAAGACCTGGATGCCACCGACCTGGCCCGCTATGTCTGTGCCGGCGACGATCCGACGGACATCGCAACGGGCGAGCCGGTCTCGGATCGGGGATTGTACAGCGACATCACCCGAAAGGCCGAAGTCTATTTTGATCTGGGCCATTTTCCCTTCCCGCTGACCGTCACCGACACGCCGGGCGTCAACGACCCGCTTCTGATCCGCGAAGAAATCTCGCGGCAATATCTCAAGGAGGCCGACTTCTTTGTCGTGGTGTTGTCAGCCCATCAGGCTTTGTCGCGGGCGGATCTGAAACTGTTCCGCCTGATGCAGGCACTGGAGCTTGGGCAGATTGTCGTTTTCATAAACCGCGTGGACGAGCTGAACGGGGGCGTCGCGGACGCCGCCAAGGTGTATGTGGATGTCGAAGAAGGATTGGAAAGGGCGCTGGGCAACGCCAATATCGACGTTCTGATCGGCAGCGCCCAATGGGCGCACTATGCGCTGACCGGTGATGAAGCAGGGATCGACCATGACAAGGTTCTGGCGTGGTTGCGGGCGCATCCGGCGCAGATGCAGAAGTACCTCGATGGCGTCAAGGAGATGAAACAAGGCCCCGGCCCGGTCAGCCGCGAGGCGGTTTTGCGACTGGCGGCGATGATCGCCTCGGGCTTGCCGGACCTGCGCAGCCACGTCACCAAGGCGTTGGCCGCCGGGCCATGTGGCGAGCAGCTGCAAATGGCCTGGCAGCATCTGAACGGGTTTGCACAGGGCGAGCTGGAACGCACCGAGGCCAGGGTCCGCGCGCTGAGCGCCGAGACCGAGGAAGAGTCCGCCGACGCGGATGAGAACGACGGGATCCTGGCCAAGTTGCGCGAAATGATCGCCCAGAAGACCGCCGAGATGACGCGCGACATGGACGACGTTTTCGCGAACCTGCGCGGTGTCATGGATGACACTGTGGCCGAGATGGTAGCCGAGGTGGTGCGTGGCCCGAATGGCAACTCGCCCCTTCTGGCCAGGGGTGGTGCGACCGAACTGGACTTTTCGGCGTTGCGCGAAAGAATGCGCGAACTGCTGCAGGACGCGACGCAGGTCGTCCGCCAGCGGATGCTGAGCGAGCTTTACACGATCGATATGCAAAGCAACGCGGCGCTCCGAAACCTGTCAGGCTGGCAGGACAACTCCGAAAGCCGGATGAACACCAGCGCGGTGCGGTGGTTCCGCCCCAACACGATGGCCCTGACACGCGGCATCACGGTCGAGTTGCGGATCAGTTGGCTGTCCCGCCTGATCTCCAAAAGCAGCGTCGTCGCGCGGGCCGAGAAGATGATCACCGAGGAGTTCGAACTGATCGGTGACGACCTGGTGGATACCGCCCGCGTCGATCTGTTGGAGCGTCTGCAAACCGTACTCAGGCACCACCTTGCCTTGCTGGCGGGCCATCTGGAGTCTACAAATACGGGTGAGGGTGCAACCAGCGCGCGTGCCGAGGCGCAATCGGCCTATGATCAGGCGCGCAGGATTGCCGAAGAACTGGGATCGGTCTTTGGACCGGCCGGGACAGACGGAAGAAAAGCGGAGGCCGCAGAGTGATCGAATTTCCCGAGTCCGAGCAGGTCATCCGGCAACTGGAATGGTTCCTGACGGCGACCCGCGATGCGGCGGAAACCAAAGAACTGGCCGACCTGCGCGAACGCGCCCAGGCCCATGCCGAGCGCCTGTCAACTGCGGTCGCGATCGGGTTTGCCGGAGAATTCGGCGCCGGGAAATCCAGCCTGGCCAACATGCTGGCCGGGGCGGACATTCTGCCCACCGGGCCAAACCACCTGCAATTGCCGCTGGTGATCGTGAGCTATGCCGACGAACCGGAAACGACGGTCGGCTGGTGGGACAAGCCGCAAAAGACCTTTGCCGGCATCGCGCTGGAAAAGGCCGCGGCCGAAGAGCCGGACTTCATTTCGGTCGGTCTGAACTCGAACGCAATGCGGGAAATCTCGCTGTTCGACCTTCCGGGTTCGGGGGCGCTGGACGACAGCTATACGAAGACTCTCGAATTGTTGAAATTCGTCGATTGCGCGATCTGGTGCAGCAACGGCACCAATGCCTGGCGTGAAACCGAGCGTCACCTGTGGTCCCACGTTCCGCAGGAGTTGCGTGACAACAGCCTTCTTGCCGTCACGCATACGGACTTGCCGCCGGTCAAGGAAGGTTTGGACCGGTTGCTGGCGCGGCTGAAGAAAGAAACGGGCACGATGTTCCGGGCGGTGGTGCCGATCGGCACACCGGTCGCGGTCAAGGCCATGTCAAAGGAACCGGATCCGGATTTCGAACTTTGGGAATCCTGTGGCGGGCAGGCATTGGCCGAAGCGGTCCTGGGCGTCGCCTCTGCCCGTCGGCAAAAGGACATCGATGCCGCACGGCACGACCTTGAAAGCGCGTTTCTGCCCGCGCTCGACACGATCGAAGGCGCCAGGTCCGCGCCGTCTGCTCCGCGTGCCAGTCCCGCCGAGGCATTGCAAAACAGCCTTTCGGCCGCAATGCCGCCGGTATCCAACCCGATCCTCGAGGACTGGCTGGCCGCGATCACGTCGATCTACGACGACCTGCGCGAGAGTTCGGACTTGGACCCGGCGTCCTTCCTGCGCAGTTGCCAGGAAGTCGTGGAGGACTTTGCCGAACGGCTGGACAGCGGCGCCGATCTCGACCCGTCGGCGGACTGGGTGCCGGCGGAATTCGCAAAGGCGACGGACCTTCTGTTGCTGCTGCAGTTCGAGAGCGGAAACGCACCCCTGCGGGATGCTGTCAACATCCTCGCGCAGCTCGGCGACAGCCTGGCCTGGGCCGGCAGTTCGCTGCCTGACGCCGCACCGCGGACCGGCACCTGACCACTCGACCCTGTGATTGAAATCTTGCGAACCGATTCGCCCATTGCGGAAGCCTGGGTTGGTGTGGGGACAAGTCCGTTGCAAAGTGCAGAGTTTTCGCGCTTTAGGCCCTGAATTGTGTCTGGCGACTTCAGAATCTGGCCGTATTATGTGTACCATCCGCTACGGCCGGGTTTGGAGTGACTGCCCTTCATAGGTAGGACACCGGGGGGCCCAAATTTGGTCGTAATTGAAAAGTTTAACCAATTGTAGCCCTGCGGTCGTGTTTGGTTGTGAGTTCGTGGGCCTTCGGTCTTGGTGCCGCGCCGCAGATACGTGAATCACGGGCAGGAAGATATGAGCCAGAACCACGCTGTCGGACACGAACACGACGACGGGACAAATATCGAGGCACTGCGACCGGGCGCGCGCCTGCTGCGTGGTCAATACGAGATTCTCAGCTTTCTGAACAACGGCGGATTCGGGATCACCTATCTCGCGCGCGACAGCCTCGAGCGCGACGTGGTGATCAAGGAGTGTTTTCCCGGTGCCCTGTGCCGGCGCAACGGCGACAAGGTCGAGGCGGCCGATCCGTCCTACCGCGAAGACCTGCACGCGATCATCGACCTGTTCATTCAGGAAGCCCGCAACCACGCCCGGCTGGTTCACCCCAACATCGTCAACGTGCACCAGGTCTTCGAAGACAACCAGACCGCCTATATCGCGATGGACCTGATCAGGGGGGGCGATCTGCTGGAATACATGCAGAACCCCAAGAACAAGGCCGATCCGGACTTCGTGGTGCAGGTCGCGGAAAAGATGCTGTCGGCGCTGTCCTTCATCCACGAGAGCGGGATGCTGCATCGCGACATTTCGCCCGACAACATCCTCATCGACCCGAACGGCGAACCCATCCTCATCGATTTCGGCGCGGCGCGCGAACGGGCGGCCAACCAATCCGCGGCACTTCTGGCGCTGCGGGTCGTCAAGGACGGCTATTCACCGCACGAATTCTATGTGCGCGGCTCTGAACAGGGGCCAAGCAGCGATCTCTACGTGCTGGCCGCCACGCTGTACCACGCGATCAGCGGCGAGCGTCCGATCGATGGTCAGACCCGGCTGAACGCCTTCAACAACAGTCAGCCCGACCCTTACGTGCCGCTGGCCGGCCGGTTCGAAGGCTATCCCGAGGGCTTTCTCGACGCGATCGACAAGGCGATGGAGATCCATGCGACCGATCGGGTCCAATCGGCGCTGGAATGGCTGCAGATGTTCCGTGGCCCGGATGTCAAGTTCGACAACTTCAGCTATCGCCCGGTTTCGGTGATCGTCGCCGTTGACCGCAAGGAACAGGAACCGCTGAGCGAAGCGGAAAAGGAACGCATCCGCGCCGAGACCGAGAATGCCGAGGCCGTGGTCACGGCGCTACTGGCCGGCAACCCGGACATCGCCATCGGCGGCGCGCCCGAAGGCCCGAAGAGGAAGGTGGATCTCGACAAGCCGGAAGATGCGCCGGTCGCCGTCGATACGGTGGTTCGCAAGGAAACCGGCAGCGGCAAGGTGGTCGTGACCGTCGCCCTGGCGACCGCGGCATTGGTCGCCGGCGGCTATTTCTTCCTGTCGGATCGAGCGCCGCAGGAAACAGCCGCAGCCTCCGGCGACCGGGCCGTCGCAGTCGTCCAACCGGAAGCGTCTGCCGCGGCTGGTGCTGACGCGGCTACCCCCGCGCCCGATTCCGCTGTGGCGGAACGGACTGAAACCGACGCCACGGCGCAAATACCGATCGAGCAGGACAAGACGGATGGTGGCGATGCGGCTGCGTCCGCTCCGGTTGCCGAGGAGTCGCGCGAGGCGGAGTCCCGGGAAATGGCAGAAACCGCCGCGCTGGCCGAACCCGGTGAAACGGAAATCACGGCCACGCAGAGCGAACCGGCGGATACGGCTCAGACACCGGTCCCCGCGCCGGCAGAATCCGCGTCCACGGAGATGTCGGCCGATCAGACCGGGCCGGAGTCCGCGGGACTTTCCGAGGCGACGGACTCATCCGAAATCGAGCTGGCGCTGGCGGACATCGAAGATCAGTCCGTTGAACCCGAAATCGCCGAAGCGCCGCTGCCGGCCGAGACCGCCGGGATCGCCTCCGAACCCGCGTTGAACCCTGCCGAGACCGCCCCGGAAGAACAGGCGCAGCCGGATCAGCTGGCTCAGGTCGCGGCCGAAAGCGCCACCGCGCCCGATGCGGCAGAGCCTGTCGATCTCGTCGATCCGCAGGTCATCTTCACGCATTGGGATGTCGAAATCCCGTTCGAGACCAGTGTGCGACGCTCCTCGAATGCCAATGTAATCGCGGTGACGGGCATCGACCCGAACCGGGACATGACGGTGATCGGGGATTGGGTCGCCCGCGGCACGGTCATTTTCACGCTCAACGGCGAGCCGGTTCGCGAAGGACTCTCGTTCGCCTCCCAGATCCTCGACAACCTGGAGGTCGATCCGGACGGATACATCCGAGTGGTCGCGCGCTATCGCCAGATGGGCAAGACCCGCGCCAACAACGGCCTGCTGGCCTTGCCGGCGCTGCGCGTGTTCGGGTTGGCGAACGGCGTTGCCCTGATCGCGCGCAACGATGGCGGCGAAGGCTGGCAGACCGTCGTCAGCGCCACCAGCGAGACCGCTGCCCCGGATCTGCGCGAAGGGGATGTGGTCATCCGGGAAACGATCACCGGAACCGTGATCGACGGGCCGGAAAGCCTGGATCAGGCACTTGCGGCCCTCGTGGCCGAAGGCCGCCCCGAAGCGCAGCTGACCGTGTTGCGCAACCAAGCCGAAATCAACGCTGTGATGAAGCTCGCAGAGGAGTGAACGAACCGGTGAAATCCTAGACTGCCAGAGTGTGTTTCTGCGGGAATTCTCAATTTTCGCCCGGGTGGGTGCCGGCCCGCCGCAGTCCGTAACCAGTGTGATGTTGTCCTGAAATTCGACGCTGTCTGAACCGTGGATCAGGCGGAAACGAGAACTCAAAACGGAACTTCGGTTCTGATGTCAGTGATGCGGAAGGTCGTCGCCATGTTCAAATACAAAAGCCCCCTCAGTCGGCTGCTCGAAGGTGCCGGCAAACCCAAGGACAGCGCCGAAAGCGCGCCCGAGTCCGAAGCGCCCGAGCCGATCGCGGATCTGAACGCGTTGCGCAAGGCGTTGGCCGGCAGCAGCCTGAAGGAGGAGTCTTTCGAAGACACGGACGAGCTCATTCCGGAAGAAAAGATGCCGGACTTTGCCGAAACCGAGGTGCCGGATTCAGAGGAAAAGTCGGAATACGTTCTGCGGGAGCCGATCCTTGACGAGGCCGAAGCCGAAGACAGCGCGCCCAGCGCGGACCCGGCCGAAGGCTCGGACCAGGTTGTGACGCTGCACGTGTCGCCGGCCGAGGAAACGACGGTGACGGTCGAACCGGGTGAGGCCCAGGCCGCGCCTCCCGCCGCGCCCGAAGCCGCGGCATCTGCGCTCGAAACGCAAGAAAACCCGGCGCCGGCCCCCGTCGAAGCCGAAGCACCCGCGCCGGAGGCGGTCGAGACACCGCAACCGCAGGCGCCTGCGCAAGCGCCGGTCGAGAACCGTCGGGAACGCGTGAAGACGACGTTCCTCGGCTTTGAACGTCCGGACACCCATGTGCAGGATCTCATGGAAGGCGCACCCGCGGCTCAACCCGCGGCGCCGCAAGCCCAGTACCCCGTCGGCTGGTTGGTCGTGACCGCAGGTCCGGGGCGCGGCACCAGCATCGCACTGACCGAGGGTCTCTTGCAGATCGGACGGAATGACGACCAGGCCATTCAGCTCGATTTCGGAGACCACGGCATCTCGCGCAGCAATCACGCGGTGATCGCTTACGACCCCGAAGATCGCAAATGCTATCTGGGTCACGGTGGCAAGGCCAATCTGGTCCGTCTGAATGGCGGTCCGGTTCTCAGCACGGTGCCGCTGTCCAGCGGCGACGTGATCCGGATCAGCGAAACCAGCATGCGGTTCATCGCCTTCTGCGGTGACGACTTCGATTGGCGGGACGAATAAGGAATGCTGGTGTCTCCGACATACGACATCGCTCTGGTGGCGGACAAAGGGCGCCGCGACACGCAGGAAGATGCGATTGCGGCGCGCTTCTTCGATGCCGCCAACGCTGGCTATGTGGTCGTTGCCGACGGAATGGGCGGGCATCACGCCGGCGATGTCGCCTCGGAGCTTGTCATCCAGGCTTGGCGTCAGGTTCTGGACGAGCAGCTTGAAAACGGGTCGGGTTCCCAGGCGGCGCTGGCCGATGCCTTGCCGATGGCCGCCATGCAGGCCAATGCCGCCATGTCAGGGCACGTGAACGGGCAAAGCGCGGGCTTTGCCATGGGGTCGACCCTGCTGGGCGCTCTGATGCTCGGCAAGCACCTGTTCTGGATTTCGATCGGAGACAGTCCGCTGTTTCTGTTCCGCGGCGGCCGACTGTTGCAGATCAACGAGGACCACTCGCTGGCGCCACTGATCGATGCCAAGGTCCAAGACGGCCTGATTTCGGCCGAAGAGGCGCGGGTGCATCCCGACCGCAACCAGCTGACATCCGTCATCATGGGCGCACCCATCCCCAAGGTGGACTGCCCGGAACGCCCGCTGGAACTGATACAGGACGACATTCTGATCGCCGCCAGTGACGGCCTGCAGTTTCTTGAGGATGAAACCATCCGCACCGTCCTGAACGAACAGCGCCACAGCCCCTCGCAGGACATCGCCGACGCGCTGCTGCAGGCTTTGCGCGCCTTGGGCGACCCGGATCAGGACAACGTTTCGATTGCAGTGGTGAAGCCGGTAAACATCTGAAACCTATAGAGCACGGAAAAGAATACAGGGACCATGAAAAACCATCTGATCGCATCCAGTTTTGCGCTCGCGGCCGCTGCCGGGTCCGCTGCCGCGCAGGAGGCCTGCTCGCAATATGTCGTTCAGCGCGGGGACAGCCTGCGCGAAATCGCGCAGCAGGCCTATGGCACATTCGACTATCGGATCATCTACGACGCCAATCGCGAAGTGATCGGCAGAAACCCCAACATCATCTATGTGGGGATCACCCTCGACCTGCCCTGCACGCCGGTCACGGCGGCGCTGCAGAACGCGGAGCCCGAGACCGAGGCCGAGCGCATGGCCGCTGAAATGGCCGCCGAGCTGGTGCGGGCGGCCGAGGAACGCGCGGCCAAGGCGATCGCCGAAGCCGAAGCCCGCGTGGCCGCGGCCGAGGCCGAGGCCAAGAAGGCAAGCGAAGAGGCGGTGATCGCCGCCCGGGCTGCGGCCAAGGAGGAAATCGAAGCGGCCCGCGCCGAGGGCGCCGCCCTGATCCGCAACGCGTCCGACGACGAACGTCCCGCGATCCGCGACCGCCAGCTGCTGCTGATCACCGGCGGAGGGTATTCGCCCTTCACCGACGAAAGCCTGCCGAACCGCGGGTTCTACACAAAACTTGTTGAGACCGCGTTCCTGCGCGCCGCGCCCGAGCAGGCCTACAAGATCCAGTTCGTCAACGACTGGAGCTCGCATCTCGACCTGTTGATGCCGACGCTGGCCTTTGACGCCACCTTCCCCTGGTCGCGGCCCAACTGCGAGGCGGCCGAGGCGCTGTCCGAGAAGGACCGCGAGCGGTGCGAGACCTACAATTTCTCGAACCCGTTCTACGAGGTGGTGGATACCTTCTTTGCCAGGGACGGGTCGGGATATGAAACGACCCGGACCTATTCCGACTTTGCGGGCACCACGATCTGCCGGCCCGAGGGGTGGTCCCTGTCACACATGGACGCCGTCGGTCTTTACGAACCCGCGATCAACCTGTTCCGGCCCGTGTCGCCGGATGAGTGCTTCCATGCCGTCATGGACGGACGTGCGGATATCGTGGCAATCGAGGCGCACCTGGCGGTCGAGGCGATCGCGCGGCTGGGCTACGAACACCAGATCATCGAGAATCCGAACCTCGCCGCGATCAAGTCGCTGAACGTGATGACCCATGTGGACAATCCGGATGGCGAGGCAATACTGGAAACATTGAACGAGGGGCTGATGATCATGCAGCAATCCGGCGAATGGCGAGATATCGTTTCGACCGCGCTGCGCTATCAGATGGAAAACGGCTGAACCCGGACGGGCCGGCAAACGGAACAACTTGGAGGAAGTAGCAATGTTCGAACTCAATCTCAGAAAGATCGCGCTGACGGCCGCCGCCGTTACAGCGCTTTCGGCCGGGGCGGTCAGCGCGCAGGAGGCTTGTACCAACTATACCGTGACCGACGGCGACACGCTGGCGACGATCTCGATCGCCGCCTACGGAACGTCCGACTATCAGCCGATCTTCAACGCCAACCGGAACATCATCTCCAACCCTTCGGACCTCGAGCCGGGCCTGGTTCTGGCGCTGCCGTGTGAGGACGGCAGCCTGCCCAACGGCCTGAGCGCGCAGGAGCTGATCGCGGCGGAAGAGGCGCGGAACGCGAACAACCGCGTGTCGAACGTGTATGAACCGCCGATCAAGATCGTGACCGGCGGCAACTATGCCCCCTTTGCCGATGAAGAGCTGAGCGGGGGCGGCTTCCTCGTGCGCCTCGCGACCACCGCGCTGAACCGCGCCGGCAACAACCGCGACTACTCGGTGAGCTTCGTGAACGACTGGGCCGCGCACCTGGATACGCTGCTGCCGCTCGGCGCCTTCGACGTGTCGCTGGCCTGGTACATCCCGGACTGCTCGAACAGAACCTACGAATGGTCGGCCGAAACCGAAAAGCGCTGCACCCAGTTCGACTCGACGGTCAGCGTCTATGACACGGTGATCGGCTTCTACACCCTGCCGGAAAGCGAGTTTGCCCAGGCCCGCTCGTTCGCGGACTTCAAGGGCGCGACGATCTGCCGGATGGAGGGATGGTTCACCCACGATCTCGAGGAACAGGGCGTTTACGAGCCTAACGTGACGCTTGTCCGCCCGATCAGCGCGACCGAATGCATGGATGCCGTGCTGACCGGCGTGGCGGATGTGGCCTCGTTCGAAGTTCAGCTCGCGGCGGATGCGATGAGCGAAATGGGCCTGACGCAGAAGGACATCGTCGAAAACCCGTTCGTGAACACGGTCGCCAGCCTGCGTTTCGTCACGCACCGGACCAACCCCTATGGCCGTCAGTACATGGCGATGCTGAATGCCGGTCTGAACGAGATGCGTGAATCCGGCGAATGGTACGCGGTCGTGTCGGATACGCTGCGCGAGCACAACGAAAAGATGATGGCGGCGTCCAACTGAGCCACGTCGTAATCCACGCAGAAGGCCGGTCGTTTGACCGGCCTTTTCTTGTCGTGCCGGGGTGCAAACGGGGCATCTAACCCCCTGAAAGCGGGAAAAAATCGAAAATCTACGGGAATCCCCTAATTTTCCGAGGGCGGTATTTTGTCTAGTCTTGATTCATGAATTCCCCGGTCCGGCAACTTGATGCCGAACCACTCACTCTGGAGAGGCCGACATTTTGGGATGTCGGCCTCTTTCGATTCCCGGTCCGCGCGACCCGGTGCTTCTTGCCGGCAAGGTGCGAGGCCATCCGCAAGCGAGTCGGCAAAGACAACGGCGCATCTGGTGGAACGGGCGGGGACCAGGGAACAGGTTGGTTCATCCCCGGCCCGCGCGCCAGCGAACATATCGGCCCATGGCCCGTTCGAGAAAGCCCGGCGCCTTTTCCTCGTCCAACCGGAGCTGTCCGCCCCCCGCGCGGTACATTTCGGCGAAGATGTCGAGCACCTTGGATTTCACCATCCCGCGCAGCGGCACATGCGCCATCATCCCATAGGTCGCCGCACCACCGATCCGGGCAAGATCAGGATTGGCGCGGACGGTCGCGACCGCGTTTTCCAGATCCTTCAGGTACTCCCCGGCCACCTCCAGGTGTTTTGCCGTGACCATGCAATGAATGCCATCCGGGTTCTGCACCCGGTTTATGTTCCAGCCTGCCATCTCAAGCTGATCCGCCACCGCATAGATGCTGAGCCCGGGATCGGACGAGCCATAGGCCAGCAGCGGCCCCTGCGGATTGCCCAGAATGCGCAGGCCCGGAATGGCGGCGATCCCGGCCTTGAGGGTCTCGACCGCCAACATGGTTTCCGAAGCCAGCCGCCGATACCCGGCTTCGCCCAGCTTCTGCATCACCGCCCAGGCCGCGGCATAGGCGCCGCCCGGACGGGTGCCCAGCAAGGCCGGCGAGGCAAACACGCCGCCCGGCCAATCCTGATAGACGAACATCTGGTGCTTGAGCAGGTCGAGGTTGCGGTAGAGAATGGTCGAGGCGCCCTTGGCGGCATAACCGTATTTGTGCAGGTCGGCCGAAATGGAGGTGACGCCCGGCACCCGGAAATCCCAATCCGGAAGATCGGCCCCGTTGCGCTCCATGAAAGGCAGGATCAGACCGCCGACGCAGGCATCGACATGCAGCGGAATACCTTTGGACTTCGCGATCGCGCCCATCCTTGCGATCGGGTCGATGGTGCCGTGCGGGTATTCCGGGGCCGACCCCAGGATCATCACCGTCGCGGCGTTGATCATGCGGTCGAGCTTCGAGATGTCGGTCGCCAGATCCTTGTCCATCGGCAGAAGCCGGGCTTTGACGCCGAAATACTCCGCTGCCTTGAACCAGGCGACATGCGCCGTGGCCGGGATGATCATGTTCGGGCGCGTCACCTTGCGCATCTTGCGCGCCATGTCGCGATACGCCTTGACCGCCATCAGGCAGCTTTCGGTGCCCCCCGCAGTCATGACCCCGCAGGTCTCGGACCCGCCATGCAGCAGTCCGGCCATCATCGAGATGACCTCGGTCTCCATGCGTTTGAGGCTGCTGAACGCGGCCGGGTTCAATCCGTTGGCCGAAGAATAGGCGGCATAGGCCCGCCCGATGAAGTCGTCATGCGCCTGGTCGAGATGATAGACGAGGCTCCAGGTCCGGCCCGCGCGATAGTCGGGATCGTTCTCGGAAAACCTGCGGAGTTCGTCCAGAACCTGATCGTCGGGCCGGCCTTGTTCCGGCAGCTTCTGATGATCCATGTCCTATCCTTTCGAGGCAAGCAGCAGAGCCAGCGAGATCCCAAGGTAGTTGCCGATGGCGAAGCCGAGAATACCTGTCGCCATGCCCGACATCAGGATCGCCGGGTTGTTCAGGCGCCGCGCCACCATCGGGACAAAGGCGGGCGACATGATCGCGGCGACGGACGTGATCAGAAAGGTATCGCGGTCCAGCCCGGCCAGCCGTGCCAGAAGCGCGTGCAGGGCAAAGCTGCCGAACGTCGCCAGGACGCAGAACAGCAGGATGGCGGCGTCCATGCCCCGCAGCGCGCCCAGATCCATCGACGCGGCGACGGCCAGCGAAAACACGTAGATCAGGTACAACCCGATTTGCGGTGCAGCCCGATTGTTGCGCAATCGCGGGACAAAGGATGCCGCGATCCCCAGGCTGGTCAGTAGCAGGATGATCATGATCTGCGGGTTCGCCAGGGTCTGCAGCGGCGATATCCACGCCGCAAGGCCGACGCAAACACCTGCCGCGACAAGCGCACCACCACCCTGCGACAGCCATTGCCTCGTGGTCAGGCGTTCCGGGGGCCGTCCCGCGCCGTTTTGGGCCGTTGCTCCCGTCGGCTCGGAAAACGCGGGCAGGAACCGCGCGAACAGCGGTGGCGCCGTGGTCAGGACGAACAGCAGGTACAGCGCCCCAACCACGGTGTCGACGGTGGCAAACAGCAGATAGCGGTTGTCGGGAATGTCCAATGCCAGCTTTATCGCACCCATATTGGCCAGCCCGCCCGTATACATTCCAACCGCCATGCCCGACAGCTGATCGGCCTCTTCGATTCCCTGTCGGGCAAAGACAAAGAATAGCGCGGT
>NZ_JBXWRY010000013.1:0-87719 GCF_059613135.1 Ruegeria sp. BHSB196 | reverse complement strand
GTCATAGCGCGAGCAAAACACCCGGTCCCATCCCGAACCCGGAAGTTAAGTGCCGCAGCGCCAATGGTACTTGGGCTCAAGCCCCGGGAGAGTAGGTCACCGCCAAACCTGGAAAAATCCCCCAAATCTCTCGAAACGATCAAAAAAAACGGCCCGAAAACGCAACCCAACGCGTCAGGCCAACAAAAACCGCTCGCCGACAGACAGGCAAACGGCCAAAACAATGCCGCGGGATGGAGCAGCCAGGTAGCTCGTCAGGCTCATAACCTGAAGGTCGCAGGTTCAAATCCTGCTCCCGCAACCAGCGTTACAGAACGGCCCGAAGCAATACGCTCCGTGGCCGTTTTTTCTTGCCCCAGCGCCAGCAACCCCGCCAGCTCGCCAACCAGCTCAATCGCGAGCCCGTCACCCTCCGGGATCAACCGGATCTCGGAAAGCAGCCCGCGGAGCATCGTGCTGGCCTGGGTTCTGGTCTCAGGCGCATTCAGGGCGGCGGTCAGATCGGCCACCTGCGTCCGGTAGAGATCGGACAGGCCGGGATGCAGCAAGACGGGCGGTTCCGCGCCCATGCTGGCGCGCTCGGCTTCGAGATCGCCCTTGCGGCTTTCCAGTTCATCCATCTTGGCCTTCATGCTGGGATGAAACATGCCTTCGGTGATCGCCTCGATGATCTTGTCGATCTGGCGTGTCACCCTGGCCAGTTCCTGCTCCACCTTGGCCTTGTCGCGCGAAGTCTCCGCCACGAGACGGTTGTGTTCTTCGCGATAGGCAAGAACAAACGCCTTGATCAGGTCGGGATGCAGCAGGTGGTCCTTGAGACCGTCAAGAACGCGGGTCTCCAGGTCGTCGCGCCGGATGGTCCTCCGGTTGTCGCAGGTGCCCTTGTTGCGGGTATTGGCACAGCCGTAATGCGCTGTGCCGACCACGGTGTAGCCGCCGCCGCAGCACCCGCAGGTCAGCAGACCGGACAACAGGTGCTTGGGGCGATGTGCCCGTTCGGGGCGGGTGACGCCGTCACTGATGACGGCACTGCGGGTCGCCGACTGCCGGGCCTTCACGGCTTCCCAGAGGTCATCCGACACGATGCGCAACTGGGGCACGTCCTCGACCACCCAGGCTTCGGGCGGGTTCAGGCGGGCCTGGCGCTTGCCCGTCGATGGGTCCTTGATGAAGCGCTGCCGGTTCCAGACCAGGCGTCCGACATAGAGGTCGTTGTTGAGAATACCGGTGCCACGCCGCCAATTGCCGTAGATGGTCGAAGCCCCCCAACCCTTGCCCCTCGGACCGGGCACACCTTCTGCGTTCAGCCGCCCGGCAATGGCGCGCGGGCTGTCCCCGGCAGCAAACTCCGCGAAGATACGGCGGACGATCCCGGCCTCGTCTTCGTTGATCACCCGCTCGCCCGTCGTGACCGCGCCGTCCGCGCCGAGGCTGCGCAGGACATCGTAGCCAAAAGTCACACCACCCGCAGACTTGCCCTTGCGGATGCGACCTTCCAAGCCCCGGTGGGTCTTCTGGGCCAGATCCTTCAGAAACAGGCTGCTCATGGTGCCCTTGAGGCCGATATGCAGCTCGGAAATCTCGCCCTCGGCCACGGTGACAATCGGAATGCCCTGAAACCGCATCTGCTTGAAGAAGGCGGCGATGTGTTCCTGATCCCGGCTGATCCGGTCGAGACCTTCCGCGACGACCACATCAAAGCACCGTGCCCCGGCATCCTGCAGCAATTGCTGATAGGCCGGGCGGAGATGCGAGGCACCGGAAAGTCCGGCATCCGCATAGGTCTCGACAACCTCCCAATCGTTGCCGTCGGCCAGTCGCCGACAAAGGCGGACCTGGTCGTCGATGGAAGCATCCCTTTGCAGATCGGTGGAGTAGCGGGCGTAGATGGCGGCGCGCATGAGATGGGCCTTTCGGTATGGTACGACAGTTGGCCCGCCCCATTATAGGCACGAAATCAAACCCGTCAGCCAGAAAATTTTGCAACGGGTTGCAATATTTTAAAATTCAAAATCAAGAGGTTATCAAGAAATGTAGCTCGGCACACCCGTTTTGGTGAAGTTGCGGAAACAACTATGCAAATACCGCAACCCCTGCTGGCGTCGCTGTGAAGCGCGACTTTGCCTGAAGCGAAACGGAAAGCGAAGCCTATTGTCAAACCCTGGGTCGTGCGCCGGCGGGTAACCCGTCCAAATTGCTGTGGAACTTGAGATTTGTCTGCGACTTCGTGGCCACGTTGCGAGACGGCTCTAGTCAACGCTCAGGTTCCAGAACGACACCAGACTCAGAGCCTGTGTCAAAGTCAATGGTTGTCCAAACACTCGCATGTTATTGTCGGGGTTCAAACCGCGCGCCTCACTCGGGAGACAAAGCCCAAGACCTCCACTGACACACCATAGTGGAGAACGAGAAAAAAATAGAAAATTGGAGGTTGCATATGGGATCTCGATGTGCTGTTACTTCTCCAAAAGGAACTTGGGGCTATGAAGGAAATTTCCCGAAGCGAAGATTCGTTCGGCGTAATTTGCACATATCGTTAATATGGCAAAATCAAGAGTAAGTCCGCTATGACAAAAAAAGGGTTCAAAGTCTGGGTAACGCCGTTTCTGGCCGATCCCGCCAATGTATTGCCAATAGGATGCTTTGTCGATGGAAATTTGGACGACAGACTCAGCTTGTCAATGAAGACTAAATGGTCCCACGAAGCGGTTTACCCGAATGAGGTGCCGAAGTACTTGCACTTCAACCTGCGAGATCTTCCAGCGGCCAGGAAGAGCAATCTACCAGATCTGTTTCGAATTAGAGGTGGTATTCCGATAATTTCGGAGAAACTGTACAAGTTGCTTCAGGATTTTGATCTTGGAACAACTCAGTTTTTCGAGGTACCGCTTTTTGAATTTGATGAAAAAACGAAAAGACCTGATGTTCTCTATCTCATGAACATCACAGAAAAGAAATCTGCATTTGTGCCAGAGGAATCCGAAGGGTTTAGAAAGACAATTCCAACAGCCAGTTCTTGGACCTCATACACTTTGAGCGACAAGTCGGCTGTTCGACAGAAAATTGCCGAAGCAGGTGTCGATCTTTGGGTCGATCCCTTGGTGGACGAGAGAGTTTATATGTCTGACCGGATAGC
Organism: Ruegeria sp. BHSB196; assembly: GCF_059613135.1. Lineage (NCBI taxonomy): Bacteria > Pseudomonadati > Pseudomonadota > Alphaproteobacteria > Rhodobacterales > Roseobacteraceae > Ruegeria > Ruegeria sp. BHSB196. Next base: position 84,583 of record NZ_JBXWRY010000013.1, on the reverse strand, counting down.
GAAGGCAATCAAGCAGGCTGGAATAAAAGTTCGGTCGTTTCGGCTAAAGCCCTGCAAAATTGTTCCTTAAAAATTCCACAAAAAAATTTGGAAATCACTATGCCAGATCTTGGCGTTAACATACACCACATTTTTTCTCGAAGCGTTCTGGACGATTTTGCTTTCAATCTAGAAAGTCTTTTTGGTTCTTATGAGGATAGTCCATATCATGTGGATTCCGTACTTAACAAGAAGGGTCTTCCCGAGAGCGTAAACTACGCATCGGCGCTTGAAGCCCAAAGTCTGTACAACAACACCGGTGCCGAAAGTCTCGGAATCGGGTTGAGCGCGCATCCCGGAGGTCACGGAAATCTTGACAATTTCGAAAGAGCTGTTCTCAGTGAGATTTTCAAGCCCGATGGCAACCCATACAATTCGAATGTCGCTAAAAAGGCCGCATTATTTAACCTAAGGGAGTTTCTGGTTCAGGTTACCGAAGCAGGGAATCCGCCGATATTCGGAACTACAACCGAACAATTTTTGAGTGCATGGGATAACTACCGCGTTCCGATTAGTGATTTGAATTCCTCTAATGATGCGGGCGTTCAAAAAATCCAAGAAGCTACCGCCTTTGAAGCCAAATGGCAGAGTTGGGATGAGGCAAAGGATGGGCCCAAGTACACAGACTTGGGATCCCCCAAAAACTTCGAAGCGCGCGCCCATTTCGCCGCAGATCGCATTGATAAAGCCCTGGTTGAATCGGCATTGCATTCCGATCTGGTTAAGATCTATGAAGGGCGTTTGGCGCAACTTAAAGATCCAAATTTCAATCCGAAAACGGATTACGGGAAGGTCAGCAGTTGGATTTATCAGGCGAATTATGAACTTGCGAACAAAGCCGGTATTCTCGACGGAAACAAGCAGTTTATCACGGACCCCGCCCAAATTGTTCCCAAAACTCCAGTACGCCCATCGGATACCAAACTAAATGGATATCGTGCGGAACTTGGATTGGGTGAGGCAGAGTTCAAGTTCAACAGCCAGATTCCGGAGAACGCGGACGGAAAAACCAGTGGCTTCGAGAAAATCACCGGGTTTGGCGACAGCTTCAAACCCATCGTCAACAAATTCGTCGGCGATGCGCATGCCTGGGGTGTTCCCGAAGGGGCCGTGCTTGATGCTGATGGCGTAAACGCAAAGGTCGCGGATTTCATCAGTCGCGTGGACGGGCAGCTTGGCAGACTTCTGGAGGCTACTTCACCTGCGGAATTTGGGCGGCTTGCCGGTCGGCTTGTCGACGCCCTCAAAAACCTGTCAAAGGACCTGCAAAAGGCGTTCTCTGAGATTCCAAATGCAAAATACCTAGCGTTTGCCGGTGCGTTGGGAGATACAATTGAGCTGGCTCAAGTCTTTGGAAAATCAATTGATCAAGCTCTGGCAGGTGACATCGCGGGTGCCGCAGAAACATTCATTGAAGGTGTTTCCAAGTACGTTGTGACCAATGCCGTGGCAATCGGAGTGGGAATTGGGCTGGCCATTATCGGGACGCCGGCACTTGGGGTAATTGCAGGTAGTGTCTTGGCCGGGATCGCGGTCGACTACGCACTTGAGGATTGGTACAACGCACTCGGGAACTGGTCCGAAAAGATTTCCGAGTTGGAGTTTTGGGAGTGGCCTTTATCCGACCCGTTGGTCATCGACATGGATGGCGACGGGATTGAGCTTTCGGAATTGGGTTCCACGATCGCTAGTTTTGATTTGGACAATGACGGGTTCACGGAAAGAACGGGATGGGTCGGTCCGGATGACGCGCTTCTTGCTGTTGATTTGAATGGCGATGGAAAGATCAACGACATCAATGAAGTATTTGGTACCGAGTTCCGTTCTGGATACGAAGAACTGGCTGCCTATGACAGCAATGAAGACGGCGTCGTAGACCAAAACGATGCCAATTACTCCCAGCTCCTGGTTTGGCAGGACGCCAACAGCGATGGCATTACAGACGACGGAGAACTGCGTTCCCTTTCGGATGCTGGTATCGTGTCAATTAGCCTAAGCGCCAATGGCCCGAACCAATGGGTGGCCGGTAATCTCATTGCGGAAACCTCTACCGTCACCTTTGATGATGGGACCGTCAGGCAAAGTGCGGAAGTCCATTTCAACTTGTCGCAGGTGAAGTCCGAGAAAATCCTTCCGGAAGGGTTTGAGTATTCGCAGGACGTGCGGGATGTGCCTTGGCTTGATGGGGTAGGCGACTTACCGGATATCTGGATCAGCATGACAGAAAATTCTGGCCTCGTTGCCCTGGCTCAGAACGTAATGGCGACCGCAGTTTCCGGAGGGGTTGACCAGTTTTTCAGTGAGTTTGATTCGTTCTTGGCGAACTGGGCCGGTGTGCAGGACGTGGTTTGGCGACAAGATGTGCCGAACTTGAACATGGTGTTCACCTTCGACCCTGCTCAGCTTGCGGAGTTCGCAAAAACATATGTTCAACCGCAACCTGGTTGGGGGCCTGACCCGACACCCCGTCCTGCTCACTACACGGGTGTCTTACCACATCCCACAGGGTTCATCTATGCAACCGCAGACGCAATCGGGAATTACGGATACGAGGAGCCGATTCCTCAGGTTGTACGGATACCGGAACACGGATCCCAAAGCGGTGAAGCCGAATGGGTGTATGACTTGGGCAACGAAGTTCATGCATGGATGGAAGAACGCGGATTTGTTGCAGCCCTTTTCGCAGGCTTCAGCCAAGAAGTAGTCGAGCAACCCATGTCAACGTTCCCACTTCCTGCGCCACCGCCCGCTTGGGGAGTGTCAACGAGCAGCGGTTCCTACCGTGTTGTCGTCGGTGATCTTAACGATCCGGGTGAAGCCGAACCGGCACCCGCGATGGATGCGCGTACGTTCGCGTTTTTGCAATCCGCGATGGGTCAGCAATACCGCCAAGCTGACAACTACATCGCCCCAGAAAACATTTTGGTTGCGACGCCGGAGTCTGACGAGCTACCGGAGGTCACCGAGGCGTATGACGGAATCAGAGACTACTATGCAGCGCGTTTTCTGGTCCAATCGGCACACTTGGCCACCATCGATGCTGGAGAAGGAGGGAGCATTGGCGCACTGACGCCGTTCCGACACCTGTTCTTAAACTTCACGACCGACAAGATTACAGGAAACAGCGACGCATTTGTTGTGGAACTTGTAGAGCAGTATCGGAACCTCGGCTTCGGATCGGATACCGACGCGCTGAGATTGCTAAAGGTGTTTCATGCGGACCGGCCAGAATTGCCGGCCATTGTTATTGATCGTTTCAGTGATATCAGCGTGTCCGACGTCGAAACGATTTTTGGCGTCTCGATACTGGCGGGTGGGTCGAACGGCGAGGTTTACACAGCAACGACCGAAGACATGCTCGTTGGAAGGGACGGTAATGATTCACTAACGAGTTCAGGGGGCGAAAAGGTCTTCTTGGGCGGTCTTGGAAATGACAGCCTGACCGGAAGCAGTCAAACGGATAACTACATCTATAGAACCGGCGATGGAAATGACACTATCAGCGACCATAGTGGCTTCAGCACAGTCCTCGACCGTTTGACTTTCACAGACGTAATCGACAGTGAAGTGACATTCGCCCAGAATGGCGGCGAAGATCTGGTTATCACGCTGGGCAACGGCGAGACAGTAACTGTCATCGATCACTTCAGGGATACTTACAAGGATCTGGAGCGGATTGGCTTCGCGGACGGTACGGAGCTGAACGAACAAGCGATCCGGGACAAGACCGTGTCGGACATGAAAGCGTCCGGGGCTGTAATGGGAACGGATTACACTGAGAACTACACACACGCCTTGGGGGATGGTTCGTACACAATTACGGATTTCGATTCCGGCACGACTACAGGATTGGACAACCTGGTCTTCACCGATGTAACCGAGGTCGAAGTGAGATTTGCACAGGGGTCCAACGATAGCCTTGTAATGACGCTCGCGAACGGAGACACCATTACGGTCGAAAAACAGTTCCACAACCTGTTCAACTATTCGCTGGAAACCATAACTTTTTCGGATGGATACTCGCTGGACGAACAAGCGATCCGGAACAAGACCGTTTCAGACATGAAAGCGTCCGGCACCGTAACTGGGACGGACTTTACCGAGAACTACACCCACACAGTGGGGGACGGCTCCTACACAATAACGGATTTTGATTCCGGAACGAGAACCGGCACGGACAGCCTGGTTTTCACGGATGCTACCAAGAACCAAGTAGCCTTCGCGCGGGGGTCAAATAACAGCCTCGTCATGACGTTGGAAAACGGCGACCAGATCACCGTCAACAACCATTTCCACAGTTATCTTGGTTATTCGCTGGAGATTGTCTCTTTCGCAGATGGCCATTCTCTGGACGATCAAGGAATCCGCGACAAGACAGTTTCCGACATGAAGGTGACCGGCGCTGTAGTCGGATCCGACTTCACCGAGAACTATACCCACATAGTGGGCGATGGTTCCTACACGGTAACGGACTTTGATTCTGGAACGAGAACCGGCACGGACATCTTTAGCTTTCTTGACTTGAACAGCGATCAAATTCTCTTTTCGCAACAAAACGAACACGATCTCATAATGGAGACTGTCGGCGGCGAGGTGATCACCGTCATAGATCATTTCCGGAATGCCAACTATGGCCTGGAGCAAGTGGTGTTTTCCGATGGAACCACGTTGGACGCGCAGGGTATCGTTGACAAGGTCGCCAGTGACTATCCTGACGCTTTCTGGAATGACGTAGCAACCGTATTGGAATTGGGCGTCGTCGACGAGTTCCGGTTCGGCAACAACTGGAGTGGGTTGACGAACGCAGATGGCCGGATTGACGTCGGTTTTGTCAATGATGGTCTCGCGCGGCAAATGTCTCTGAGTGCTTTCGATGTCGACACCGCGGACGAAATCGCAGTCCTCGTGAACGGACATCACCACTCGTACTTGGCGGCTGGAGCAAACAACGCGTTGTCGAGTCACACAATAGAGTTCGCTGAAGGCGAATTGCAGGACGGCAATAATGTAATATCGTTTGCAATTGGTAACCCCACCTGGACGTGGGGCTTGGATGACCTTGCAATCGCGTAGAAGTACCGACCAATGGTCGTCAGATGACAAATTCTCGCTGAATGAGAGGCAGCGTCGCATGTTTTGGCTCCAGAACTGATTCTCGGTCCAAGACCCGCCTCTAAGGTTTGAAGGCATTCTCCATGGTGCGTTGCCATCTGTCACACGCCTCGATCCCGCGAGCGCGATTGTAGTGCTTCTGAGCCATGTCGAGTGTGCGATGACCGAGAATGTCGCGAATGATGTTCGCATGAGCAGGGTCGGTCTCGGCAATCGTGGTGGCGACAACGTGACGGAACGCATGCGGACGCAGTTCCAGATTGAAAATGCGCTTGGTTACTTTCGGCAGTTCGCGTGACAACCCGTCCGGAGTGAGCGGATCGCCATATTGGCTGATCCACAGAAAATCGCCGGGCTTTCCGCCCAGCAAAACCGGACGGTGGATGTCCAGATAGCGTTGCATGGGTTCAACCAAGGTTGCCGGCAGTTTGAAATCCCGCGCTTTTTTGTTCTTCATGTCGGAGGCGTCGAAACGCAGGTGGAATCCATCCGTCACACGGAGCAGGTGATGATCCAACCGCATGGCAAGAAGGGGGCGACGGCGGATCGGGCGCGATATCAGGAAAGCGACCATCAACGCCTGGCGATACCGCGATGCACGCGTTTTTGGCTTGAGGTGGGTCTGGGATTCAACTTCTCCAATTCTTTTCAGGCAGGCCTGTAGTATGCCTCCGGCCGCAATCGGGTATGCGGCCGGGAGTGCCTTGGGTTTGGCCTTGCGCAAGAGTCGTTTCGATACCAGTGCGAGCCAGGACCAATCACGGTTGGGCGCCATCGCGCGGATCACGGCAAGAAGGTCCGTAATCAGTCCGGCGGTTGATCGCGGTTTCAGACGCGCCTCACACTCCGTGATGTAGGCGCGGACGCGTTCCTCCGTCACCCGCACACCAGGCGCCTTCGACAAGGATTTGGGAGCAGTTCTGGCCAGAAAGGACAGCCATTGACCATATCCTTGCTGACGCTTTTTGCGGCCCCCCGGTGACCAATGTGCGCACGGCCCAACATCATCGAAGAGATCACCTGTTGCGAAGAGGTCGCCCCAGGCGGATTTGTCCGCCTGAGGCCAGTCGTCGAACTTCAATACGAGAGGAATGAGATCAGTCACGGCTGCCACTCCACTTCGACAGGACCTTTTCGTCGTAGTGCTCGTGCGACCAGTGGTTCGAGAACTCTGCGTAGAAATCCATGGTCGTTTGCAGCTTGCGGTGCTTCAACATCTGGCGGACCGCTTCGAAACTGCCGGGCTCTTCACGCAGGAACAACTTGGCGGTGATATGACGGAACAAGTGGGGATGGACGGACAAGCCGGTCTCCCGGTAGATCAAGGCCGACAAGCTGGCCCCGAGATTGCTCGGAATACGCGGCTTTCCGTCGCTCTGACGAGGGAACAGTGCGGTCCCCATCATGTCCGTGACCTGCGACCGGAACCTGGAGATGTAGGTGTGGACAATCCGCGAGTGACGGGCGTTCAGGCGAAACTCGATCGCTTCGCCATTCTTCACGTCCTTGCCGTCGATGCGAACAGTATAGATCGTGTGCGTGCCATTGCGGTGCCGGATCACATTGGTGTTCAAATCGAGAGCCGCGAGGTTTTTCATCCGCAAGGGGCAGGAAAGCAGGATCGCGATCGCCGCCGCATGCATCGCCAGCACCCCGGACTGACGGCTCTCCGGCCGTTCTTCCGCACGCTTGATCAGCACCTCGGGCAACGAAAACAGCGCCACAACGTTCTTCCAGTCATTGAACTGGACAAGGCGTTCCCGGTTCTTGTCGCTCATTCCCTTGATCGTGGGTGCGACTTTCCGTTTGATCCCGGCAATTGCGGTGAGGTCATTGGTTGCCATGTCGAGGTGATGGCGGGCAATGGCGATCAGGGTCGTGGCGATGTTGTGCAGCCCGACCGGAATGGAATTGCGACCCCGGCGCGCTTTTATCTGACGGAAGGCGGTCTTCATGTTCTCAGGTGTTACCACCTTCGAAAGGCCGGTCAGGGCATCGGGGTCGGTTCCGGCGCAAACCAGCGCGTCCAAGAACTGGGTGATATGCGCTCTAACGTTGCGCAGCGACGTCGGTTGAAGCGGTTGGTCAGGGCCATCCTCGTCAAAAAGGTCGATGTGAGCCAACTTGCCGAGGTAGGTCTCAATCTCACGCCGCAGGCTTTCGGGGTAAGTGGACAACGGGCGGCAACGGTACTGCGCGCCTTTTTCGTAGCTGAGCTTTGCCAGTGCAAGACCTTTGCGTTTTGCAATTCCATTCCAAGCCTGCGCCATTTCCTTGCACAGCTTTGCAGGATCCTTTCCAAGCAACCGTGCGTCAAGGTACGACCGGAAATCCGCCATGGTTTTGTCGGACACGGCTTCGGGATCGAGGTCGCGATTGCAGCAATAGGTGACGAAGCGAGACAGGGCGAACACCTGGTGCGGCGCCGAGCAGCGTGCAAGGAAGTCCTGCCACTTCTCGGACGGTTCGCCCTTGGGTTCTGCGGGCGGCAGAAAGCCTGCAGTCTGGAGTGCCCTGGCAACGTTGCTTTTGACGTTGGCAAGGGACTTGGCCGAGACGCCGACCTGAACGGGATGAATGGCGGTCAGAGCCATGCGCAGAGCCGGCGCATCAGCGGGAATGTCGGCCGGTGCGAGACCGAGATAAGTGGCAACGCGACGGATTGCGGAAACCATGTCGCGGCGACGGGTTTCGGTCAGGTCACCGCGTGCTTCCAGTTCACAAATGGCGTCAGCCAGGCTCGCGGGTTTGGTGCTATGATTGTTCATGATTTGGTTCTTTCTGTTTCAGATGGGATTGGGGATTGTTGAGACATTGGAGGACATGGAGGGCAGGGCGGCCCACGCGCGGACATTCGGGAAATCGGGGTAATGAACTTGAAGCCGAAATCCATCGGCCCGTTTTCCCGACACGCAGAAAAATCGCCCGATTTGAGGACACTAGAGGACATGGCTTGCGACATCGTTGCGACGGGCGGCGGCAAGGGCTTTCAGGTCCGTGCGCGCAATACGCCAGTCACGACCCAACCGGGTTGCGGGCAATTCGTTGGACTTGATCCAGCGCCGCACCGTCTTGGGGCAGACGCGGAACAAGGCCGCGACCTCTTTCACGCTGAGATAGGTGGCGTCGGCGGGAAACGGCAGATCAGTCATGGCCCACCTCCCCATCATTGCAGCGGCGGTTGGCGACAAACGCCGCATACGCCGCCTTGCGCGCCAGCAGACGCACAAGGTCAAACAGAGGTTCGGGGATTGCGGGTGAGGGCAGATCGCCCTTGGGAGCGGAAGACGCACACGTCATCGGTCAGTTCCTTGAATGGAACCGCACGTGACAATGATCGCAGTGGTTAGGTTCGGAAGCACACTCCGGACAACAAACCGCCGATCTCGCCAGAGATCGGGATCATTGCCATCGAGTGCTCCAAGGGCGCGTATTCGCCCAAAATGCTCCCTGCGGCCCAGCCATCACGGCTGGTAGGTTGATAGTGTGGGGACGTTACAATGCCTTAACGCATTGATCAAGAACGATTTTGGTTACCTTTCGGTTACATTTTCGAAGCGGCGCGAGACACCTGAAGATGCAGTGGAGAAAAATAATCACGGGCCGAGGTTTTCCGACCCCGGCCCTGAAGCGTAATGTGCGGATGTCGCGTCTGGTCTGCGTGTGATGGGACTAGCTCCAGCCCTGCTTGACCGCACCTTCGATGGTCACGGTGATCTCGCCGAAGCAAGGATTTTCCCCGTTCTTCTTGAACATGTAGATTTTGCTGAAGTTGCGGCGATTTCTCAGACCCGGATCCCGCTCGATCTTGTAACCCTGTTCGACCTTTTCCCGAACGGCCTTGATCATGTCGTGCGAATTCAAGCCAAGTGCGCGTACGGCGTCGTCCGAAACAACACGACCCGTCTGACGCCAGTCCAGGCCGATGGCATGGGGGAACGGGCGACTGATCTGTTTCAAGATCGCCTTTGACTTGGCGCGCAAGTGCGAAGGGAAATCGGCCGTGATGTACATGTAAGCTGCGCGGTTGCGAATATCATTCCTAAACTGCGGGTTGTTGGCCATCTCACCGGCGTATTTTCCATAGAGTGCTGCCTTGTCGACCGGCGGCCTCCGGTTGCGGAAATGGAACGTCATTGGTTTTCTCCTTCTACTTGGTCCAGTTCAAAAAAGTGCGAAAAATCATGGGTGTAGTACCTATTTCGCTCTTCAGCTTCACATTACACGGGTGGCTGATGTCGTCCAGAAAAAAATGAGACTTATAAGTCGTGGTCTGATTGGCCTCATTCGGCGATCCATCGTTCCTGATGGATGTTTGCAAACGCATAGGTTGGAATCTGAGGCGACTTCGCGCTGACCGCGGCGTCACCCAAGAGGGGTTTGCGAACAGCAGTGGCTTCGACCGAGGCTATGTCAGCGGTGTGGAAAGGGGTGTCCGCAATCCGTCCGCGCGGGTGCTTGAGAGGTTGGCGTTGGCATTGGGGGCTGATGTGGCGGAGTTGTTTGATGCCCAAAAAGCCGAAGAGTTTCGAACCTTGGCGAGAGAGTAATGCCATACCGGGTGGGAAGCGGAAGTTCGCTGCAACATGCTCCTATGTCCGCTTTCGATCTAGCGGAACACTGATCATCGGCGACTTCGAGCCAGTTGATAGTCCACGCCAGTCATACGAACACGCCAATTCAACATCTCTCGGCTGACTAAGTATTGGTCACATACGACAATCTCGGAAATTCGGCGCTTTCGAATCAACATTAGTGCTGGCCTGGGAAGAAGGAGTGTTCCAGCTAACCAATCAGCTTCGTCCTCTTGGTCCTGGTCAAAATTCCCAGGTGCCAATGAACCATCATCCAAGATGCAAGCTTCGGCAAGGTCGTGTCCTAGAATGATGTGTGCTAGTTCATGCATGATGACGTTGTTCCGCCGACCCTGGGACGAAACTGGCTTGTAGATCACCAGATTGTTCGTCCCGACTCTCATTGTAAGTGCAGACCAAGAGTCGTCGTTTTCATCGCATAGTGCGACTTGGTCCTCGACACCTAGCGCAGCCACATCCGGGACCGACCACACGGTGACGCCCAGATGCACAGCGAGCCGGTCCGCTGACAATGGGTCGGTTTGGTTTAGACCAAGCTGTCGTCGATACTCTACCGACCGTCGCTCACACTGCGATTTGAACCCCCTACGAAATGCCAACTAGTGCCCCCTCGCATCCACCTCATCGACGAATTGCTTGGACGCAGCCTCTATCAGACTTGCTAGTGATCTGGCCGTCTTGGGCGGCATTGCCTTCTTGTTCTTGAACGCAATTTGAAGGTTGCCGACCCCAGTGAACTTCGATGGCTCTTCCTCTAACCAAGCACATACTTTTTCGAGTGTGCCAACATCTGGCACGTGCCCCTTTTCTATCCGTGAGAGGGTTGAGGGGCTGATCCCGATTTCCTTCGCCGCCGCCCGAATACCCTGATTGCCGCGTTTTCGGCTGAGCAGCGCACCTAGGTCACCTACATCCATGGTTGTCCTCCAAAGTGTCTCTCAGGCTGGAATTAGTGTTGCACATACTGGACAGTTCGTTGCTGTCCGGTTAATGTCCAGCCCATGAAACACTTGAATCACGTCGTGGGACACTCGTCAACTGCGACGAATCGGAACAACGAGGCCGAGCATGAACAAGCACTTGGGAACACCCGCCGCTCCGTGGGACAGCATTTCGGAACAAATGTTGGCTGCAGTGGCCATCAAGATCGAACTTCCGCCGAGCATGCATGCCCTGCTGGCTGAACGGAAAGAGGCCATCGAAAAGCACCTTGCACGAGATGAAAGCCCCCTGAAGGGAAAAATCCGTCTCTTTTACCAACAGGGGTCTGTGGCCATCGGTGCAACCATTCGAGCCAAGTTTCGGTTCGAGGGGTTTGATATCGACATCATTGTCGAATTGATCACCCCGGGTTTGACGCCTTGGCAGGCACTGGAGCTTCTCTACCAGGCGATGCGGGGGGAGCCCGGTTCACGCTACTATAATATGACCGAGCGTCAGACGCGATGCGTCACGGTTCACTACGCCGATGGGATGCACCTTGATCTGTCGCCCGCCGAACTGATCAACGAATTCGATCCGCGTCGCAGCTTCATCTATCATTCGAAGCCCGAAGAGTCCCGCAGCATGGACCACAAGGTGCTGACCAACAGCTTTGGGTTTGCCGACGAATACAACACAACATGCCCCGTCGATCTGTCGTTCCAACAGGAGTATGCCCGTCGGGCCCTTAGGGCCGATCGTGGTCTGATCACCATGCAAAAGGACGCGGACTCTCTGCCCGTGCCTGAACACTCCACAGTTGTTGGCGGCAAGTCTGCCGTTACCGTCGCTCAGATGCTGATCAAAAGGAACCGCAATATCCGATGGGCAAAACGGACAGGACGAACGCCAGCCTCGGCGATCATCGCTGCCCTGAGTCTTGAGGTTGCCGAACCTGGTCGAACCATTGGTCGGAACCTCCAGGTTATTGTTCAGCACATTCTTGGTCGGTTGCTGCGAGCGAAGAGTGATGGTGAACTGATTCACGTCGAAAATCCGCGTTGCCGTGGCGATGTCTTCACGGACCGCTGGCCAGAAAACCAAGCCGCCCAGGACACGATGATCGCCGATATGCGGCTGTTTCTGGATCAACTCGCTGTGCTTCTGGATGATAGGCGTTCCTTGCGTGACCGGCGTGACACCCTAAAGGCGATGTTCGGCGAAGATGTCGGTCAGTCAGTAGTGGATGACCTAGAGCGTGATTTTGGTGATGCCATTCGCAGCGGTCGCCATGGCTTTGGTACCCTCGGCGGTCTCACCATGAGCCCGAGCATCGCCAAGGCCAAACCGGCGGTAAAACCTTCGACCTTTTTTGGCACCAAGTGGAGGCGCTCATGAAGTCCCTCTTGGCACAGGTTAACGCCATGCAACGGGATTGGCCGCAGCTTCGGGCATCGCTAGGGCTCGGGCCGCGATCCGTGATCTGGTTCGGCAATCTGAAGGGCCTGGAGCGCCAGTTTCATGTCAGCATCGAATTTGGCCTACCCATGACAGGGCGACACGACCAATACCGCCGTATGCCCATGGTTCGTGTCCTTAGGCCCTTATTAGTCCCGAACTGGGACGCCGAGGAAGAGGCACCACTCCCGCACGTCTATTTCGAACTGCCAGACATCAGGCTGTCGCCGCTGTGCCTGTTCGACCCCAAGGCGAAAGAGTGGGACCCGTCTATGCTCATCAGCCGCACTACTGTTGGCTGGACGGTTCGATGGCTTGCCGCCTACGAGTTCTGGGAAATGACCGGTCGGTGGATAGGCGGTGGACGCCATGACGAAGATGGAGCCGAGAAAGGTGAAGGCCATGCCGCGTGACAGCGAATACGATCACACTGTCCCTCGCCGTTCTGACGGTACGAGGCAGTCCCTCAGACCGGCCCAGCCTTGGCCGTCGGGGAAGCCGTTCAAGATACTGTCCATCGATGGTGGCGGTATCTTGGGCATTTTGCCTTGCATGATCCTGGCCGAGATCGAGAAACGCTTCCTGGACGGTGAGCCCATCGGTGAGCACTTCGATATGATCGTTGGCACCTCAACTGGTGGGATCATCGCGTTGGGATTGGGCCAGGGCAAGTCGGCTCAGGAAATCTCCAAGCTCTACATCGAGCGTGGCCGGATCATCTTTCCGGGCAATCGTTTGACACGATGGCTTCGCGGTTGGGCGGGATGGGCGTTCACACCATATGACCGTGACAACCTGGAAAAAGAGCTTCGACGGGAATTCAGCGACGGCCTTTTCGGGTCATCGTCCGTTCCAATCTGCATACCATCGTTCGACGGTCGGTATGGCGAACCCTATGTATTCAAGACCCCGCATCACCCCGATTACAAAAAGGACCAACATGAGCGGCTAGTAGATGTTGGGCTCTCAACAGCGGCGGCACCAACGATCTTCGCGGCGGTGAAGAGGAATGGCTACGTATTCGCAGACGGCGGTATATGGGCCAATAATCCGGCCATGATCGGCGTGGTGGATGCGATGACCTGCTATGACATTGATCGCACTCAGATCAGGCTCCTGAGCCTCGGATGCGGTCAGGAGAGCTATCGGATGCACTGGTGGCATCGCATTGGTGGGCGGCTGGTCTGGGCAGGTCTATTCGTCTCCTCAGCAATGCGGGCCCAATCCCATAATGCCTTGGGTCAGGCAGGTCTGTTGATAGGTCGATCCAACATGGTCCGGCTGGACGCTCCTGAGGTGGCGAACCGGATAGGAATGGATGACGTTGGACGGGCATTGGCGGAGATGCCTCCGGTCGCGCGGTCGCTGGTAGAAGCATCAGGCCACAGGATATCTGAGATATTTCTGCAAGGTGAAGAAAGCACGTCGTCACACGTTGGAGATAGCGAGACTGACGTTGGCGCAAATACTGGATAAGCAGACTTTCGTGCAACAGGATATGAATGGCAGCTATGGGGCCAAGGCAACGAAACCCAATCGGCGGCTATGGGATTCTGCATGACAACTGCGTTCGACAACGCTGGTTGCGGGCTCCCGCAACCAAATTCTCGCGCGTTATCAGACGCTTGAGCGCCGCCCTCCGGGGCGGCGTTTGTGTTTCCAGCACCCGTGGAAGCACTGTGGAAGCAAGAGGGGCCGAAGTCTTTCATATCGCTTCGAAAAGTGTGCTGCCGTGATGGTCGGGTGCTTCCTGCGCGCTTTCGTTGGCCAAGCAGTCCATGACCAACTGCCGAAGGGCATCTCTATGGTCTCGCTGTTTGCCGACGAGGTCTTGCGTGGCGACGATAAGTGTCTCGTCCGCGCCCCTTGTCGCGATGGAGTACCGCCGGCGGATCGGATCTGGCGACAGGTCGCCATGATGGGGGTATAGCAGTACGACGTTCGGGCAGTCGTAGAGCCATCCATATGCCATCAGCTGGTACACGTCCGTCTGGCTGACCCCCTGCTTTGGATCGTCGATCCGTGGCGTCATGCGCTTCCACTTCGTGTCGATGATCAGCGCGATCTTCTCGCCCTGCCGGACGATGAGGTCCGGCCTTGTGCGGAAGCGGCCGGTCTCGCCCTCGTAGAGACAATCCCGATGGCCGCCTTGCGACGACACACGGAAGCCCGTGCCGGCCAGAGCACGCGACAGGGTCCGTTCGATGTATGCTTCGAACAAGACGTTCATCTCGAAGAGTAGCGCGTGACCATCGATGGTCCCCGCGCTCGTCTGCTGGTGCCGGTCCGATAGAAAGAGGCGCGCGAGAGACAGGAGATCCCGCCAACGACGATTGGTGCGGTCCAGGACGATCCGGTCCCAGCGGAGGGCGTTCGGAGGGACGTCGGCTACGTCGGCGTACACGAAGCTCAGTTCGCGCAGCGCCCGCTGGTTATCCGGTGCACCGGACAGACGCGACAGCTTGCTGACCGCCGCCCGCATCACCTGGTTCAGCGCTATGTCCGGCGACAGAGCATCGAAACGGCACGCCAGCTTTTGTGGCGAGACCGCGAGCGTCGAGAACTGCCGTGTAACGTCCAGGCGTCCCCGAAGCGCAGGCAGGTCATCTTCGTGTTCGAGGTAGTGGCGTGGCATCCCCTGCCGAACCGCGTCGGTCAGCTTCGCACAGAACAGACGGATGAGAAGTTCGAGCACGGTCTCGCGCTGCCAGCCGAGCTGCGTCATTGAGCCGGCTTCAATTGGCAGATCGTAGGCTACAGCAAGCATGTGGATGAGGCGCTGCCTGAGTACCGCATCCGACACCCCGCTCTCGCCGCTCCCCTCGATCTTTGGGAGAATCTCCAGTTGGCAGCCGAGGGTGGCTATGACGCCGACGACGCCACGTGCGCGGAGTCCCTTTCGCCGTGTTCCAGAACACCCTCACCCCCGCGCCCGGAGAAGGTCGATGCCCTCGCGACCGCGGCAAGCCGGTCACCTTGCGTCTCCGGGATCTCGGTGTCGCCGGGCCCGTAGGCGATGCGCTCCCACTCGCGGATCGTGCGGCGGATCATTTCCCGACCAACTTGGTGTAGTCGAAGCCCTCATCTGCGGATCGAACCTGCCAGCGAAACCGGGCGACAGCATCGCCGTCCTCGAGGCCCGGAGGCGGTTTCAGGATCGCACGCTTGAGAAAACCACCGGTGATCGAACCCTCGCCCGGTTCCAGGTCGCCGAGCACCGCCGCGATCTTGGCCCAGTCTTCGAAGAAGTATTCCGCGAGGAGCGGGATGACCTTGTGGCGCATGACCTCGTCGACATCTGCTCGCGAACTGCACGAAGTGAAGTAGGCGTGCCCGATCTGGTGTTCGCGATCGTAGAGATACTCAATCCGCTCATTGATCGTGGCGAGAAGTCGCGGCAGGTCGATCCCGCATTTCTGAGCGGCATCTGCGAGGCGGGACACATCCGGCATCATCTCCCGGAAAATGAAGCGACGCCTGAGCGCGGTGTCGAGAAGCGCAATGGACCGGTCCGCGGTGTTCATGGTCCCGATAACATGGAGGTTTGCTGGTACGCCGAAGAGCCGCTTCGAATAGGCCAGCGTAAGTCGGATTTCGTTTTCAGCACGAAGCCTCTTGTCGGGCTCGAGGAGCGTAATGAGCTCACCGAAGACCTTGGAGATGTTCGCCCGGTTGATCTCGTCGATGATGAGGACGTGGGGCCGAGCGCCTTCCGCAGGGATCGACCTGTCAACGCCGAAAACGACTTGCTCCAAGCCGTCCCATTCGACCAGAGCACCATTCAATTTGTAGACGGTATGTTGCCGGAAGCCATTCGGATAAAATCTCGCGCGCTCCGTTCCTTGGTCATCACGCCAAAGCCATTCGACCCTCCGGCGATGGGGGTGGTGTTCAGCATCAGCCTCGAAGAAGTAGTCGCTTGCGATCGTGCCAAAGGAACGCATTCTGTCACGACCATCAGAAATTACGACATAATCACCCACCTGCATATCGGACCGAAATGAGAAGGTGCAGACGAGTGTCTGACGTCAGCACCCATCGGACAGATTTAGGGGTTTGAGCAACGGAGGATTTCTGGTTCATCGAAGCCATCAAGGAGCGAAGATGAACAAGAAATCCGGAACAAGCAAAGATGCCGCTGAGAAGCTGGTCAGAGGCATCAAACGGAAGACCCGCAAACAGTATTCAGCGGAAGAGAAGATCAGGATTGTCCTAGCCGGCCTTCGCGGTGAGGAAAGCATCGCTGCACTGTGTCGCCGCGAGGGCATTGCCGAGAGCCTGTATTACTCCTGGTCGAAGGAATTCCTCGAAGCTGGGAAGAACCGGCTCGCGGGCGACACAGCCCGGCAGGCGACGGCCCCTGAAGTCAAGGAACTGCGGTCCGAGGCGTTGGCGCTGAAGGAGGTCGTTGCGGAACTGACGCTTGAGAACCGGCTTCTCAAAAAAAGCATGATCGGGGATGGGGGCGAAGACGAATGAGATACCCAGCCTCAGAGAAGCTTGAGATCATCCGCACGGTGGAAGCCTCGCATCTGCCGGTGAAGCAGACATTGGCGATGCTCGGCATTCCCAGCAGCACCTATTACGATTGGTATGCCCGCTGGGTGGACGGCGGGATCGATGCTCTGGCAGATCGTTCCCCCCGGCCAAGGTCGGTGTGGAACCGCATCCCGAATGACGTCCGCGAGCACTTCGTCGAGTTTGCGCTGGATCGCGAGGACCTGACGCCGCGCGAGCTGGAGACAAAATACACCGATGAGAAGCAGTATTTTGTCTCGGAATCCTCGGCTTACCGCATCCTCAAGGCCGAAGACCTGATCACGGCCCCGGCCCATGTGGTGATCCGGGCAGAGGATGAGTTCCGCGACAAGACCACCCGCCCGAACGAACTGTGGCAGACCGACTTCACCTACTTGAAAGTCATCGGCTGGGGTTGGTTCTATCTCAGCACGATCCTCGACGATTACAGCCGCTACATCATCGCGTGGAAACTCTGCACGACGATGAAGGCTGGGGATGTGACGAGCACGCTGGAACTGGCGCTGGAGGTCTCGGGATGCGATCAGGCCATGGTCGTTCAGAAACCCCGGCTGCTCAGCGACAACGGCTCATCCTACGTCGCCGCCGACTTGGCGGATTATCTCGACGACAAGGGCATGGATCACGTCCGCGGCGCGCCGCATCACCCTCAGACCCAGGGCAAGATTGAGCGCTGGCATCAGACGATGAAGAACCGTGTTTTGCTGGAAAACTACTTCCTGCCGGGCGATCTCGAACGTCAGATCGGCGCCTTCGTCGACTACTACAACAACCGGCGATACCACGAGAGCCTCGGCAATCTTACACCGGCTGACGTCTATCACGGCCGGGGCGCGAAGATCCTGAAGATGAGAGAGGAGATCAAGAAACAGACAATCCGAAAACGCCGGTTGCAGCACCAATCCGCTGCCGCCTAAACTGAAACAGAAATCGAACCAGAGCCTCCGTTACGAAACTGCCCGCGCAGTCCGGAAAACTCTGACGACGGACACTCGCATGCCTTGAGGCAGAGGGGTTTGACGTTTCACCAATTGGCTTGCGGTCATTTCTGATGAAGGGCATTTATTCCAAACGACTACGGCGCGAGAAGATCGATGGCGGTCGTGGAAAAATGATCTGGACCTACTTCTCGGGAGATTGAAGCTGTGTCGATTTTCACCAAGTCGCTGGCAGCCGGACTTGATAATATGCGAATTTCGGGTGTGGCAACACGTGACAGAACCGATCAAAGTGTCGAATGAGCTTTTTGGGCCCACCACCAAGCCAACCAACCTAGCCTGGATCATGCTGCGTCAGCGAATGGCGGCTTCGGCGGGCCGAGCCGCGGCATTTCGGTCGAGTGGTAGACGGCAACTTTGGGCCGAAGAGCTATCAGATTCGACATAGAAGTTCCGTTCGACAACGGCGGTTGCGCCCTCCCGCAACCAAATCTCTCAAATAGCTCAGACGCTTAAGAGCCTCCCGAACGGGGGGCCTTTTGCGTCAACCGACATACGTACGTCCGACGCAACCGATCGAGACAGGCTCGTCAAAGCCTGCGCGAAAGTCAGGATACCTTTAGGGAATTTGGAATCCATGAAGTAGGCCACAGAAGGCAGAGCGAGCGTGGGAAAATGCGCAAACTCTTGACAGTTCATCAGCAGCGAATGGACACTTACACCTCGACTGGGTCGCGAGACCAGTTTGAAAACTTGACGCAGAATTTGGGGCGCGCTGCATGAGTGAAGTCGCACATTTGGTCTTCGATGGAAACAGCAGCTGTCGTTCATGTGTTCAGCCCAGGAACGCATCGGCGGCGGGACTTGGGCTCACTACGCTGTGAGACCGTTTCTGGCTCGCCTTTCCGGACTTGGCCTCTTCTTGGGGGCGATTTTCTTCGCGGCATCGCTTACGCCGAGCCTCGTGCCCAGGCCGCCGATGATCCAAGGCGCGCTCGGCGGTCTTTGTCTTGCAGCCGGTTATGGCATCGGCGTTGCAATCCAATCGATCTGGCGGTGGCTGGGGCTGCCGCGACCAGGTCTACTCAACAGGCAACCGATGCGCGCGGGCCTTTTTCTCGCTTGTGCGCTGATTGTTGGACTGTCTTTGTTGTGGTCGTCCGGGTGGCAAAGCCAATTGCGTCACTTGATGGGCATGGAGGACATCGACGGCGCCGGCCGTCTGACCGTTGTCGCCCTGGCCGTGATTGTTTTCTTGATTGTATTGGTCATCGCACGGCTTTGTGCCGCAACCGCTGGGGCAATTCTGACCAGGCTCGAAAGGCGCCTGCCGGCGAGGATTGCATTGATCCTGGCGGTTCCGGCAACTGCCACAGTGTTCTGGTCGATTGGCAATGGCGTTCTGGTGAACGGTGCCATGCGTGTCGCGGACTCCTCTTTCGCCGCGCTCGATCGCGTATTCGAGGAATCCAGCCCTCAGCCATCCGACCCAATGAAAACGGGCGGACCCGGCTCGTTGTTGGCGTGGGACGATCTTGGGCGAACCGGTCGCGCCATGATCGCCTCCGGGCCGGACCAGGACCGTATCGCCGCTGCGTCAGGATCTCCGGCATTGGAACCCTTGCGGGTCTACGTCGGGCTGAACTCTGGCGACAGCCCCGATGACCGTGCGCGGCTGGCATTGGCCGAACTTGTCCGCATCGGCGCCTTCGATCGGTCTTACCTGGTTATCGTCACACCGACCGGGACCGGTTGGGTAGATCCGGAAAGCCAGGCCGCATTGGAATTTGTGCTGAATGGAGATGTGGCAACGGTCGCAGTGCAGTATTCTTACCTCGCGAGCTGGATCGCTCTGCTCGCCGACCCCGATTATGGGCGAGACACCGCGAAAACCGTGTTTTCGCGAATATACGAGCATTGGACTTCGCTTGCACAGGAAAGGCGGCCAAAGCTGTACCTTCATGGTCTGAGCCTGGGGGCGTACAACTCGCAACTGAGCCACGATCTGTTTCAAGTCATATCAGATCCCTACGCGGGCGCCCTGTGGTCCGGTCCGCCGTTCGGAAGCAGCACCTGGCGGGACATCACACGGGCGCGCAACCCCGACACGCCAGCCTGGCTGCCCGGTTTCCGGGACGGTTCCGTGGTCAGGTTTCTGGGCTCCGATGGCAAGCAATCGTTGAAACCAGCGCCTTGGGGGAACTACCGGATAGTGTTCCTCCAATACGCGAGCGATGCCGTCACGTTTTTTGAGCCTTCGTCTTTGTGGCGCAAACCCGACTGGCTGAATGCACCGCTTGGCCCTGACGTTTCCCCGGATTTCACCTGGATTCCGGTCGTTACCTTTCTGCAGCTTGCATTCGACGTGATGTTCGCCGTCGCGCCGCCAGCGGGGCATGGGCACGTCTACAGTTTCCAAGACTATGTGGTGGCCTGGGCCGCACTTACGGATGCGCCGGGCTGGTCAACCGAGGCGCTGGATTCCCTTCGACGCAATGGCTGGGAATAGCGCGATAGTGCATCGTATCCCAGCCTGCCAAAACGCCACTGTCAGGGCGTATTGGCGACTTTTTCCAAGGCGTCCCGATCGAGGATTCGAATACAGCCATATTCCGTCCGCACAATTTTGGATTCGATCAGGCCGGCAAAGGCTCGGCGGAACGCCGCACGGCTCATCCCCGCCAATGCTCCGAGTTCCGATTGGGTCGCAGGCACTCGGCCGTCATCCGACGTGAGCCGCAGAAGCATGCGGGCAAACCGCGCGCGCGGAGGCAGCGCGATAACCTCGGAAAGAGCTTTGAGCGCAAGCATGGTGTTGGCATGGTTGAGTTTGAAAAAATACAGCAAATCCCGTGGGTTATCTGAAAGATGACTCAGAAGCGGGCGGGCTGGAATGACCAGGACGAGGCTGTCGACCCGAGCAACGACAGAAACACCGCGGCTCGTCTCAGACAAAAGGGCCGAGTCACCGATCCAGAAACCCTCATGAGCGCGATGTATGTTCACCATCTCGTCATTCGAGATGGGTATCGACACATCAAGCAGCCCTTTCTCAAGGCCGATGACAGCATTCGGCTCGTCGCCTACGTCATAGAGATTTGCCCCAGCAGGAAACGTTCGCCAACGGGCGAGCGCCATCATCCGGTTCTGGAATTCCTTTGGTTGCTCAGAGAGCCACCCCGTTCTCGACAAAGCGTGCGGCGCAAGCAAAGAACCGTTTTCGGTCGGTTGCGCATAGGACAAGTCCAGCCCCCCCCAAAAAAAGCCTCCAATACCTAACTGAGCACAGATAATTCGACTGGGCGAGATTTCAAAAAGCCGCACATGAGCGGTGGGCTTGCGTCAGGCAGAAAAAGCGCGTTTGGTGCGCGGCGCCTCACGCGCAGCCACATTGGCGTGGCAAACAAGTATCTGGATCGGATCAGTTGCGCGGCAGCAGGACCGTCATGCCAAACCGCAAGCCCCAATCCTCGGGTCCGTTGTCAGGTGCTTCCGCCCAATAGCGCACCCCGCCAAACACGCTCACCGGCAGCGGGCCGAGGCGGACGATTTTCGACACCGAGCCGTTGACCGGCACGGACCATTGCTCCCGCTCCCAGTCGTAGGAGCTTTCGCTGGTCAAGGTGAACGTCCACGCGTTTTTGGTCGTGTAGGAGGCGAAGGGTTGCACAAAGGACTGGTTTACATCCGCCCGATCGTCATCTCCAGCAAAGGACCAGATATGATTGGCGAGGCCACCAACGGTCCAGGGGCCACGCTGGACGAGAACAACACCTGTCGGGCCAGCCCCCCACTTCCCGGTTCCGAGAAGGTCATCGGTCGCTGTCGGCAAAAGAAACACCGGACCCACGCCCCAAACTACACCTCCGGAAGTCGGCGCCTTGGGAGAAAAGAAGAAACTCTGTACCGTATCGCCAAGGCCTGACACGGTACCGGTTCCCGGTCCGATGTCCTTCAACCTCACGAACGGAACGATGGTACGCGAAATCAGGTTCCAGTCGTCACCTATCGAAAAAGGGATGACAGGTTGGACATTGAGGACTTGGCGTTTGCCTTCCGAAGCAGGGCCCAAGCCTCGGTCGAAATTGAATTGAAACGGAATGCTGATGAGCGACGCAATAGGATTGGCAAGCTGCTTTGCAAGATCCTCGTCATCCTCTGCTGAAACAGGTTCCGAGTTCATTAACACAAGAAACGTGGCGCCCAAAAAGATGGCAGGGGTGCGAAACATTAATTCTCCTATAGGTGCGGTCGTTCCAAAATAGGTGCCCACCGTTTTCATGCGGCATCCGCGTTGCGCGGACCCGAAGCTTTGCAATCCGTCAGCCGGGCAAATGGTTGGTGGTGGAAACCGCTGCGATTTCTTCCCGCAGCCGGTCTTCTTGTTCCTTCGAGAGCGAGGTTTTCAGGACGCGCGGAGCGAACTCGGCCGTTTCCGCGATCACCTTGTCGGGCGTGGCCTTGGCCACAAGCAGAAACAGCGCCGATGTGCCCGGCTTGATCGTTTCGCCAAGCTCGCGGATGAAGCCGTCATCGATCCCGAAATCGGAAAGCCTGCCGCCCAGTGCCCCCATGGCGGCGCCGGCCAATCCCCCCATCGCCATGCCCGCAAGAGGATTCAGCATCAACAGGCCCGCAAGGGTGCCCACGAGTGCCCCCGTGGTCAGCCCCGACGACGCACCCAGCGCGGTCAGGTTCACGGACTGTTTGATTTGAATATCGCCGTCTTCGGGATGCACGACCACGCAGGCGTCGAGGAGATCGATGAGTTCCTGTTTCCTGAGTGCGCGCAACTTGGTGAGCATGGCGTCAGCGGTTTCCGTGCCGTCGAAATCGAGAACGACAAGATCAGCCATCTGTTTTCGTCTCCAGATTGATTTCCGTTCAGTGTTTCGCAGCGGCCCGCATCGCGAACAAATGCGCGGGCCGAGCACAGTGTCATTCCGGGATCGCGGCCCCGATATTTCCTTTGAAGGGTTCCGATGTCGGTATCTCGGCCGCGGCAGACGTGCCCGGCATGATCGGAAAGCGAGGATCGAAATCGACCATCAGACCGGCCAGCGTTTCGAGGATCGAGATATCGCCCTCGAACTGCGCCCGCCCGTCAGCAAGCAGCGCTTCGAAGCTGGCCTCGCCGGCCATTACGGTTTCAAGGTCGGAACGGTTGAGGGTCAACGTCAGGTCCGCATCGCCGGCCTGATGCCCGGCGATGTTGGTCAGCGTGGCGTTCGAGAGCTCGACCACGAAGGTTTCGCCATTGTCCGGGGTTGCCATGTTCATCTTGAAGTTCAGACCCTCGGCACGGCGGCTGTCCATCTTGATGGCGAGGAAATTCAGGAACAGTTCCGTCGACATCGCCCGGATCACGTCGGGGCTGGACGAGCTGGCCACCGTGCCCTGCGGGATGCCCGAACGCAATTCATAGGCTGCGGCGAGGAAACTGTTGCGCAGGCCCGGGTTTTCCTGCTGATAGCCGATCTGTTCGAAGGCGTCCGCCAGCGCCTCTTTCGCGTCGGTGTTGTCCGGTTCGGCATAGACCAGCTTGTCGAGGATCTCGGTGGCCAGCAGATAATCGCCCGCGTCATGCAGCGTCCGCGCCCGGGCCAGGATCGCATCGGCCCCGCCCATCATCTCGACATAGAGCGGGGCGCTGTCCTCGGGCGATTTCGGGATCAGCGTCGTCGGATTGCAGTCCCAGAAGCCGAGGAACCGCTGGATCACACCGCGCGCATTGTGCTCGGGCGACCCGTGATAGCCCCGGCAATGCCATTTCTGCTGAAGGCTTTGCGGCATCTTGTAGACATTGTGCACCTGGTTGATGGTGACGCCCTGGTTCGCGTAGTGCAGAACCTGGTTGTTCATGTTGGCATACAGGTCACGCTGGTCGCGCAGAACCTCACGCACCCGTTCGTTGCCCCAGCGCGGCCAGTGGTGCGACTGGAACATCACCTCGGCCTCGTCGCCGAAGAGATAGAGCGTTTCGTTTATGTATTTCGACCAGTTGAGCGCATCGCGTACCTGGGCTCCGCGCAGGGTATAGATGTTGTGCAGCAGGGCGGTGACGTTTTCCGCCATCCATAGTGCCTTCATCTCGGGGATGTAGGTGTTCATCTCGCGCGGCGCTTCGGTATTCGGTGTGTTCTGGAAGATCATGCGCACACCGTCGACCTCGAATTCCTCGATCGGGTCGGAGACGAAGCGCGTGGGCGCGATCAGGCCGGCCGACCCGGCCGGAATGCGGTGGCCGAGACCTTGGGTAACGAACCCATGCGGGCTCACCGGTAAGAGCAGCCCATACTGATAGAACAGTCGCCGGTTCATCGCGTTGCCGGCATAGACGTTTTCTGAAATCGTGAATTGCATGAAGTCGCGCGGCGCGATGATCTCGACCTTGCCTTCGGCCACTTCCTCGGGCGTAGTGATGCCCAGGACGCCGCCCCAGTGGTCGCCATGGGTGTGCGAATAGATCACCGCCTTGAGCGGCAGGCCTTCGCCGACATGCTCTTGGAACAGCTCCCATGCGGCGCGCGCGGTTTCGGTCATGGTCAGTGGATCGAAGACGATCCACCCGGTTTCGCCGCGCACGAAGGTGATGTCCGACAGGTCGAAGCCGCGCACCTGATAGATGCCCGGCACCACCTCGTAGAGGCCGAAGTTGTTGTTCAGCCGGGCGATTCGGGTCATCGAGGGGTGGATGCTGTCGAAATCGCCGTCGCCGTTCAGGAAATCGTATTCCGACATGTCGAAGGCGACGTTGCCGGCATCGGCCATGATCTGCTTGTCGGCCCGTTCCGCGATCAGGCCGCGCGCCTGTTCTTCCAGATCGCGGGTGTCGTCGAAGGGAAGCCCGGTCTTTGCCTCCTGAATCACCCGGATGGTGTGTTCCGAGGGGGCTTTGCCGCGCGGATGGAAATGCCCTTCAAGAGGCGCGGGCGAACCCTGGACCTGTGCCTGCGCTTCGTCGAAAATCGCGCCGCTCAACGCAAATGCCGCGCCGGTCGTCGGTAGGGATGCAAGAAAAGTACGTCGTGTGGTCATGGCCCAATCAGCTCCGGAGAAATTCAGATCATGGCCACAGACGGCACTGCGCCCACTCAGTGGAAATGTTAGCAGCTAGCCAAGCTGCAATTGCGACGAATGGCGCAGTTTGCCTGCAATCCACGCGGTCCGGGAGGTTGCCGATCAACGGAAGGGCACGGTCTTGGTCCTGCGCCTAATTCAAGGGCATTCGCCGTTTGATCCATCGCGAATACGGCATGGCAAGCAGGATTGCCAAAAGCGCATATGCCAGGATCGTTGGAATGGCGTCGACAGTGGTTGCCGAGGATTCCGCAACGTAGAGAGCGAGACCGAGGTTTCGTGCAACGGTTGCGATCGCAAGTCCCGCGCGACGGTCCTGCCTTGGACCCCCGAGAAGGTGGCCGGAGGCGAGCGCGACCGTGGCCAGGATGATGACGGAGGCGATACCGGTCCAGCCGATCAGGATCTTGACGCGCAAGTCCGGCACCAGAGCGAGCGCCAGCAAAACGGCCAGCAAAAATGCCACAAAAAGCCACTTGGTGGCGCGTGACAGCAGCGAAGCATGACGTCGCAGAACACTCGGGGCAAATCGTGCGAAGAGCCACCCAAGCGTCAGTGGAACGAAGGTCACGATCACGATCTGGCGGGCGACCTTTGCCGGTGCGACCGATCCGGGGGAGAGGTCAAGCGCCAAGTCAAACGCCGCGATTGCCGCCGGCATGTAGACGACCGCCAGCGCGGCGAGAGTCAGTTGAAGTGCCGAGACATAGGCCCGCTCTGCGCCCGCTGCTTCGGCGCGGCGCGTCGTCAGGGGCGCACCGGGCGAAGCGGCCAGCAGGACAAGGCCCATGGCCACCTCGGGCGGAAGGGACAGCGCCATTATCAATGCCAAGGCGGTCAATGGAACCACAACCAGCGCCGAGACCAGCGATCGCAAGAGTAGACCGGTGTCGTGAACAAGACCCCGCAGGCTGCCGGGCAGATGCCGAAGCCCGATGTCGAACATTTGGGCGAATACCACGATGCCGGTGAAGATCAGGACTGCGTTCGGCATCCGACACCCCGTTCAGCTATTTGTCGCATCATTTGACTGCGCCGTGTGCAGGCGCTCACGCGCCGCCGAGATCGCATCATTCAGCGCAGCCCCGAGTTCCGGGCGCTCTTGGAAGATGTTCTGACTTCCAAGACTTCGGGCGAGCCCGGTCCGTTGCAACTGACCCAGAAGCTCATCATTAACGCCGGTCAGCACGAGAGTTCCACCCGCGTCATGCAGTGCTTTTGCATAACGCTTCAGGAGCCTGATCACCGTGCTGCCGAGGTCATCGACATCACGCAGGATCAGGATCAGCGTTGCCCCCTTTGCGCCTTGCACGGACGGGAGCTGGGCTTCGAGCGCTTGCGCCGACGCGAAGAAGAGCGAGCCCCGAACCCGAAGCACCCGCACCTCACCGCTTCCAAGCGTTCTGGGGGCCGGCCTCTCGATCGGAAAACCGTTATCGACCAGCTCGAACTCGCGCACTTCCACACGGTTCGACATGCGAAGGATCTGCAATAGGAAAGACAGCGCCACACCCAACAGAATTGCGAACTGAAGCGGCAGGAACAGCGTTGCGGCGAAGGTCGCCAGCATCGCCGACCGGGCGGGCAAGCCTGTCGCCCAAACCGTGCGAATGGTGTCGGGCTGGATGTTCTGGAAGCCGACGACAAGAAGCAATCCCCCGAGCGCGGCCATCGGAACGAGTTTGACCAGATCAACCAACACCAGAACGATCAGCACGACGAAGGCGCCGGCGAAGATGTTCGACCAGCGCGACCGCGCACCGGCCTGAAAGTTGACGGCCGTGCCCGACATCGACCCGCCACAGGGGATGGCGCCGAAAGCGCCGGCGGCAAGGTTTGCGGCCCCCTGTCCGACAAAGTCCCGCGACGTGTCGGGAAACGTGCCGTCCGGATTTGGGTAGCTTTGTCCGACGCCGGCGCCCTGGATCAATCCGATCACGGCAATGGCAAAGGCGGGCAGAGCTATGGCTGGCAGATGTACCAAGTCGGGCAGAACAGGATAGGGAAGGTTTCTTGGAATGGTGGCTATGTCCGCAACCAGCACGGCGGTTCCGTCACCGGCGATCTGCTCCATTGCAAACGCAATGAAAGTTGTCAGCGCCAATGCCAGGATCAGAGAGAACTTGTGCGCCGGCGTGCGTTGGAAACCGAGGATCAGAATCACCGTCAAAACGCCCAAGAAGACGGTTTGCCCGTCGAGTACGCGCCAACTGAGCGCCGTGTCGGCCATCCTCAAAAGATGGTTGGGTTGCGAACTCGAAAAGCCGGTCAGGTCGGGCACCGAGCCGAACATGATCAGAAATGCTATTCCGGTAATGAACCCGGTCATCACCGCATTGGAAACAAATCTGATCAGGCGGCCGAGACGCAAAAGCCCAAATGCTATCTGAAAGATCCCCACCAGAAGCACGAGCGCAACGAGCGCGCCGAGTTTCTCATCGCCTTCAAAGGGCAAGAGCGCCTCACCAGCCGCCACCGAAAGCGCGCCCGTGGTCGAGACGTTCATGAAAACGGAACTGGTGAAGAGGGCTCCGACCGGCATCGCAACCATCAGCGCGTAGAGGCCAGCCACAGGATTAACGGTCGCGAGCACTGCGTTCGCCATACCCTGCGGAACATTCACAATTGCAAAGGTAGCGCCGGCGATCAGATCTGCCGCAACGTTCTTGCGCTCCAGCTTCAGGCCTGGGGGCATCTTCACGCCGTCACCTTCATTGGCCCGGAATCAACTTCAAAGGTGCAGGAACCAAGTCCGTCAGACTCAATGACATGGCTTCACTCCGGAACGACCTCTTTCATTTCCTCGGCATCGAACGGGTCGTGATCCGAGGCTTTCGACTCTTCCTGCCGTGTACCGGGAAAGATCTCGAAGGTCGGCGTGAAGTCCACAAGCATTCCCGCGAGCGTGCGCAGTATCGAAGGATCACCCTCGATCCTGGCGGTCCCGTCGGCGAGCTGGGCCTCAAGGCTCTTGGCGCCCATCAGGGTTTCGTCGAGGGCCGCGCGGTCAATCGTCAGCGTCAAATCCGCGTTGGGTGCCTGATACCCCTTGATGTTGGTCAGCGTTGCGTTTTCGAGCTCGACAATGAACTCTTCACCATTGTCCGGGGTTTTGAGGTTCATCGTGAATCGATGGCCTGCGGCCTTCGTGCTGTCCAGACGAATGCCAAGGAAGTTCAGGAACAATTCCGTCGACATCGCCCGCATGACGTCCGGGCTCGAAGTTTTGGGGATCGCCCCGGCCGGTATGCCGGACCGGAGTTCGAAAGCACCGGCCAGGAAACTGTTGCGAAGTCCCGGGTTTTCCTGTTGGTAGCCGATCTGCTCCAGCGCATCTGCCATCAGGTCGCGCCCCTTTTGGTTGCCCGGTTCGGCAAGAACTAGTTTGTTGAGGATTTCGACCGCCATCTTGTAGTCGCCTAAGTCATAAAGCACCTCGGCTTCGGAAATGACCTTGGCCGCGCCACCCATCATGCGCACGTAGACGGGCGCGGAGTCCTCAGGCGACGGGGGGATCAGAGTGGCGGGGTTGCAGTCCCAATAGCCCAGATAGCGTTGGATCACACCGCGGGCGTTGTGCTCCGGCGAGCCATGGTAGCCGCGGACATGCCAGTGTGACTGCAACTCATCAGGCACTGAATACACGTTGTGGATCTGGTTGATCGTCACGCCGTTGTTTGCGTGGTGCAAAACCTGATTGTGCATGTTCGCATAGATGTCGCGCTGTGCGCGCAGCACTTCCTGAATGCGGTCGTTGCCCCAGCGCGGCCAGTGATGCGCAGCAAACATCACCTCCGCCTCGCGGCCGAACCGGTACAGTGCCTCGGCAATGTATTTGGACCAATTCAGGGCGTCCCGTACGGGCGCGCCGCGCAAAGTGTAGATGTTGTGAAGGCAATGAGTCACGTTCTCAGCCATCCAAAGCGCCTTCATGCTCGGGATGTAGGTGTTCATTTCCGATGGCGCCTCCGTATCGGGCGTATTCTGGAACACCATCGGAATACCATCGACTTCAAACTCCTCGAATGCTTCGCTGACGGTTCGTGTCGGCGCGATCAATGTGACCGTGCCGCGCGAGGTGGCCTGGCCGAGGCCCTGCGTCACGTACCCGTAAGGATCGACGGGAAGGAGGATGCCATACTGATAGAACGCCCGCCGGTTCATCGCGTTTCCGGCGTAGACGTTTTCGGCCACCGTGTTTTCCATGAATCCCACCGGCGCGATGATCTCCACCTTGCCGGCACGAACGTCTTCCTCTGACACCACGCCTTTGATGCCACCCCAGTGATCGACATGGTTGTGCGAATACACCACGGCTGTGATCGGGAGATCGCCACCGACATGCTTGCGGAAGAGCTCAAGTCCGGCGCGCGCAGTCTCTGCCGAGATCAGCACGTCAAAGACGATCCAACCCGTCTTGCCGCGCACGAAGGTCATTTGAGAGAGATCGAAGCCGCGGATCTGGTAGATTCCGGGAATAACCTCGTACAAGCCGTAATCCTGGTTCAGTTTGGCCTGCCGAAGAAGCGATGGATGGATACTGTCGAACGCGTCGGATTCATCGATGAAATCGAACCTGGCCATGTCCCACGCATCGTTGCCAGCATCCGCCGGGATCTTCTTTTCATCCATTCTGGCGATCAATCCCCGCGCGCATTCCTCGAAGTCGCGCTTGTCATGGAAAGGCAGCGTGGACGCCGCGGCCTTGATCACGGCACGCGTGTGTTCTGTAGGCGTTTTGCCTTTGGGGTGAAAATGTGCTCGGTCGGTGCCATGAGAAGTGGTCGATGTCATGTGTCTGGCCCTGCAAATGAGTTTTTGTGATAGACGACAACACCGGCACTTGGGCCGATCCTCAAGTCGATCTCAGACTAGAGGCAGTATTGACGACTGTCGTTGGCGGATTGCGACGTATGGTGCAATTTCGGAGCGTTTAGGCGTTCATTTTCCGATACGCTCGCGGTTGTTCCAAAAACAAGAACAGGAGTGGCTACGGCCTTTGGAGTCTCGAGCCCCCGATCTCGGTGGCCACGTGACACTCAAAAAGAAGCCTGCACACCGATCATCGGGCCGCTTAGATCCAGGGTGACATCCCGGCCGCTGAACTCTTTCTTGATGGACAAGTGCCGGTATCCGAACTGAAGCGACCATGTGTCGTTGAACTGATACCCGGCCCCGGCATAGGCCTGCCACGAAAGGTCGGATGCGCCGCTGATGCCAAATCCGCCGACATCCGCAAAGGCGACACCGAACCAATCGTCCGAGATGTCGAACCGGACGCGAGCGCCCAGCAGCGGATCAACCCATGTATCCGAAAGCGAGAGTGTCGTTGTCGGGGCGATGTTGCCCGCAAGCAGCACGTCGATGCTTGCGTCGTTGTATCTGAATCCGACCCCTGTATCCAAGCGCAGGTCGGCTCGTTCCACGACACTGTAGGCGGCGTATGCGCTGAACAAGGTGAGACGCGTGTCAACCTCGGCTGAGCGAAACGCGACACCGAATGGTGCGTCTTGCGTTGATCCGAGATCGGTGTAGATCAGGTTTCCAATCAGCGCCCAGCGCCCGTTCCGCGCTTCGAAGCTGCCGAAAAACGCCATGTCCAGCTTGTCCCAGACTTGGGAGAAGTCCAGATCCGTTTCCACCGTACCAAATCTGGTCTCCACACTGCTTTCCAGGCCGGAAAACCATCCGGAAACGGAGGCCGTGTACTGCCACCGAGCGTCTTGGGCCGAAGCCGGCAAAGCCCCCATCGCGAAACAGATCGTAAGCGCCTTGCATTTCATGTGTCGGACCTCTTGTGGAGCGATTGATCGCGGCAATCGCGCGGGTGGAAGGAACCGGCCACCAGCAGCTGAAAAGGGCAGCCTATCGGCCATGACCACCGAACCGAGCAAAGGTGTCTGAGAGTCTTCGGGCGTGGTCGGTCACGCCGTCGGAAAAGAGCCAAGCGAAGCACGAAGGTTCAAATGCAGAAGCGATCCGGGTTCGAACGTATTGGTATGTCATCGCGAACACTTTCTTGACCGAGGCGAAGGGTTTCGAGCACCTTGAGCGTTGCGTCAATCCAACACACATCCGGCCGAAAGATTGCTGCAGACGCGACAATCTTTGGCAAATGAACCGCGCCCGTGGAATGTGATTTCACTGGCGCTGGGCCACATCGACCCACCAGGCGCAAGCCTGTTGTTTCGTGGCCAACTCGGTGAACCGCGAAACCGTGTTTGCGGTTCGGGCCAGTTTGTTCACAAGGTTTAAGAAGTGACCTGGCATCGCGGAGAGGTGATCGACAAGTTGGCAACCAGATCAGCGGCGTCGATCTTCGGTGCTCAAAGGCTCGTCCGCACTCAAGGGTTCATCAGCGCCGCTATGCTCTTCGCCTTCGTCCGATGGTGTCGCGTGCGACTTCGATCCCTCCTTCGCTACGACGCTACCGCGCGGCGGGTAGTCGAGTGTTCCTTCGAATCCATCGAGTTCTTCGGCCGAGTAGCGGGGAAACGGCAGCCTCCCGTTTTCCCGCCATTCCCTGACCACCGTTTCCGCAAGTTCCGCGCGCTCGGTGTCCACCCCTTGGTCACGGCCGAGATACAACGTCTGTGAAGGATAGGCGAAGCCAGTGCCGGCCTCGGTCACAAGGTCGTACACCCTGAGGAAGATGTCCTCTCGAACCGCAAAAAAGTCGTTCCACTCGCGGGTTTCGACATAGACCCTTACATCGATGTCCAGAGAACTCGGGCCATACCCTGCGAACCGAACGCGAACCGTTTCATTGTCTATCCGGGGATGTGCGTGGAGCATCGATCGCATCTTCGCGAGCAAGAACCGCAGTTGATCCGGAGTCGTCTCATAGCGAACACCGATGATCGTATTCAGCAGCATCAGATCGCAGTGGGCAAAGTTCACGATTTGCAGGTTTGCGAATTGGGCGTTCGGCACCGTGATGATCGTTCGGTCCAGGGCTCTCAGTTTTGTTGATCGAACCCCGATGGCCTCGATCGTGCCCATCTGGTCTCCAAATTTGCAGAAATCGCCGACACGAACCGGCCGGTCCAGGTAAAGGATTACACTTCCCACGAGGTTTTCCAGCGTAGGCTGCAGGGCGAGCGCCATGGCCAGCCCGCCGATACCCAATCCGGCAAGGATGCTGAGAATTGGCAGTCCGATCGCCTGTCCCCCAAAGGCAAGGATGACGACCGTGCCAATGACTCCAAAGACATTCGAAACCAGCCGCAACAGATTGGCATCCAGACTTGCGTCGGGAATTCGTGGTGACAGGATGATCCACTCAAACACAATCCGAATCGAAACCCAGAACAGCCAGGCATAGGCCACGTAGCTCAACATCGTGGAGACCGTGCTGACGAGGTCGGCAAACCGTCCGGAAGGGTTGATCTGAAACGTGAAGGCCGGCAGCACGATGTTTGTGACCAGCAGAATGGCAAGAGGCAAGACCGCTTGAACAAGCAGCCGACCAAATCGCGCTGTTTTGGCAATCCCGACGAGAAGGCGCTGAGCCGCGACCACGAGGAAGGCCATTGTCACCAACGCGAGCGAAACCACGAGCACCTTCCACGCGGGGGTGTCGAGCCAAAGAGTTCGCAAAGAGGGCGGTATGGCGGCGACGACTCGGGGAGGTATGAGTGGACCCGTCAGCTGCGGCCCCAAGCTGCTCAGGCTTTCGATCGGAAGATCCGTACGCAGGGGAAGTGCCTGCAACGAGCGAAAGAACCTCGGCGCGACGTTTACTGTCGAGTGGACAAACAGGTACTCGCCATAGCGCTCGGCCTCGCCTATTCGCGCGATGTAGATTGGAGTGCCCGGGATACGGGTGGTTGTTGTTCCTTCAGCTTCCAATTGAGCTGTGTCGGGAATCGTGGCTGGATCGATTGGCGGAATCCGCCCGAAGATGTCCATAAGGTAGGTCATCGTCCGAATGCCGACCTCGCGGCGAGAGGAGGCAGGCTCTGCCTCAAGATCGATCAGACTGTTCATTTGGTCGGACAAAAGAGCGAGACGCGAAACGCCCGCCAAGGTAGCGTTGGCAATGTAGTCTGACAGTGCGGTTTCCATTTCCGCACTGAGGCGCAGGAAACTCCGGAACGTTTCGCGTGGATCGTCCGTACGAACGGGGGAAACCATATTCGCCACCGACAAGTCGGAAACTTCATCGGATTGCGCGACCGCCCGCGGCGCAATGACGGCACAAAGTACGGCGACGACAAAGAAGACGGTTGCGAGCAGGTATCCGATCGAGTGCGTCGCCCTTGGTCGCTCCAAGTCGCGACCCGTAAGAAAAACCATGTGGGTCTCCTTCAGCGCATCCCTGACTTACTTTAGACGCGGTCTCGGAAACTCCATTTCTGCAGCTTCGCGTCACGGAACCCTGCTAAACTATGTAGGTACTGTCAAAGGAAACCGTCTTGTTTGGAATAGGAGGTTTTGCAACGTCAAACTGAACTGCTGCATGTGCGGTGCGCTTCTGAGCCAGCAGAAGTTTGACAAAGAAGGCGGGTTTCTCCACCCACCCGGCATTCATGGTTGTTTTCGTTTCCCAGCTGCAGCGAATGCCCAAGTCGGCGGGCCGCATCGCAACGTCCGTGTTTTGCATTGGAGCGACCGCTAGGGCCGAAGTTGGAACACTGCAAATTGCAAGGATCAGATCAATGCAGCGAACTTTTTTGAGCTGCGAACATACTGCGCGTTGCACACGGCTTTTTTTAAGTAGCTCTCTATTTTCGGTCCTGGATTGAGGTCGTTCGACAAAGGCCAAATCCTGCTCCCGCACCCAAAATCCCAAAAGAAAACAGCCGTTTGGCAGCCTCGCGAACGGGGGCACTTAGCGTCAACGACATAAGCGCGCCCGACGCGCCCGAACCGGACAGGGTGGACAAAGCCTCCGCGATGGTCGGGAAGACCATTAAGGAGGGGGGAGCGTACGCATGGCAAAAAGGATCCTTGACGGAACGGGCAACCTTGCGACACAGGCGTTGCGCGAAGCGCGGGATCTCGACAACGGACACGGCTGTACAAAGCTCCGGGCAGTGCGTTCCAGGAAGAACCGCGGGCAGAAAAAATCACCCGATCACCGGACACCCCAACGTGCGTTGCAGGGCCGCCACCAGCTCTTCCACCGTCTCGGTCGAAACATACAACCCGCCGGTCTCGTCCGAAAGGCACCGCGCCACGGTGGTCGTGTCTCGCGGATCCTGTTCGGGATTGTTCCAGGCGAAAAAGTCAACCACGGCACGGAAGCCGATCACGTGGATTGTCAGGTCTCGGGCCGTAGCGTTCAGCGCCTGCGCCATTGCGCAGGGTCGGCCGCCACAGGTCTCGTTGCCGTCGGTGACAAGCACCACGACGCCCGCGCTGTTGCGATAGTCCAATGCCTCTGCCGCCTGCCGGACGGCTTCGGTCAGCGGTGTCAGGCCATCGGGTCTGAGAGCCTCGACGGCGTCAATGACCGGACCCGCAGCATCGGCAAGCGGGCCGAAGCGCAGGTCGAGGTTCTGGCAGGCGCCTTCGGGCCCGGGGCCATAGATCAGCAACCCGACGCGCCGGAAACGCGCGATTCCAGGCATCGCGCGCCGGATCGCCTGCCGCGCTTCGACGATACGGGTATTGGGGCCGGTCTCCAGACTGATTTCGTCCATCGAAGCCGAGCCGTCGAAAACCAGCATCGCATCGACCGAGCAATCGCCGACCCGAGCCACCGGCGCACCGACGCCGATCGCAAGCGCCACGGTCGCAAGCAGCCCGGTATCAAATAGTCGTCTCATCGGGGCAGTCTGGCACCCACGGCCACACTTGTCCATTTGTGCAGGGCGACACACATGCCGCATCTTCCCCAGCCGCTGATTGCTTCTCAGCAGTTTGTGGTTTCAGACCACCCCATGTTCCACAACCTGTTCGGGATGCGAGTCCGCCCAGTCGGCAAGAAAGGCGGACATCTCGGGCGCCGTTGCAAAACGCGGGGCCTTTCTGGGCAGCGCCACGCCCTTTTCAAGCGCCATGCGCGCGCATTCAATGTGATCGCGGCGCGCTCTTTGCGGGCAGTTTTCCGACCCGTGGATGATGGTCGACAGCAGTGTGCCGCCATAGGCGTTCGTGTGATCGAGGTCCGGGTTCTGGTCCAGAAAATACGACATGACATCGGACATCCCCTCCCAGCCGGCAAGGTGGAGCGGCGGCATGCCCATTTCGTCGGCCAGGTTGGGGTCGAACCCGATCTCGACCAGGCGCTGCATGTGCGGCAGGGTGCCTTCGCGCCAGACGAGGCGGCACAGAAGGTATTTCATCTCTTCCGACAGGTCATCCATGTCTATCCGGTCACCCGGTTTGGGGTCGCCGTCCGCTGCACGTGCAAGCTGCGCCTCTGTCGGCGAAAGCTGCGTGGACGCGCCCGCCTGTTCCAGAACTGCCGCCACCTCGCGGTTTCCGAAGATGCGGGCAAAGGCATAGGGCGTGTGACCGCGGCTGACGGCGTTTGGGTTCGCGCCGTGGTCCAGCAACAGCCGGGCGATTTCGCCCGAAGCCAAGCGTCGGGCCGCCTGATGCAGGGCCGGGATCACCAACGATGGTTCGCCCGACGGGTGCGGCGCGATGCCTTCATTCGGGTCCGCGCCGTGTTCGAGCAACAGGCGAACGGCGTCCGTGCTGTCGAAATCAATTGCCCGCGGCAACGCGTTCGTGCCACGTGGATTTGCGCCATGCTCCAGCAACAACCGAAGGCCCTCGGTATGGCCGAGTTCGGTGGAATGGTAGAGGGATTCGTTGTCGTCAGGATCCGCGCCATGGTCCAACAACCATCTGGCCAATGGCATATTGTCGGCATGGCCTATGGCCCCGTAGAGCGCGGACAGACGATGCTCCCCTTCTGGGTCGAACGCAAAACTGTCATTCACGTCGGCGCCGTGCGCCACCAGCAATTCCGCCATGGCCAGCATGTCATCTCTTTTTTCGGGCGCGGCCTTGATGTGTTTCGAAAAGGCCAGATGGCACATCGGGCGCCGTGGCGGATACTCGCGCGTCGCGACGCTCGGATCCTGAGCCAGAATCCTGCGCATCGCATCGACCTCGTACAGCGCAACGAGCAGAGGAACCTGTCCCTCTGCAAGATCCGGGTCTTCCGCAAGCAGGTGCGCAACCGTTTCCGGCGAGCCGTTGTAAAGCGCCCAGCGCAGCCGCCCCTGTTTCTGCGCGCGGTCCATGCCTTGCGTTTCAACGGCCAGCTTCAGTGCGGGCCAAGAAGCATATCCCGTCTCGCGCGCGATGACATGCAGACAGTCGGCGTGTTTGTAGACCCCGTTTCTGGGCGTTGGAACTATGCCTTGGACGCGCAGTTTCGCACCTTCATCGCCCGCGGTCAGGGCTTTGCCCAGGGCCTTGGCGTCACGGCGCAGCTGGTCGAGTGATTTGGTCATCGGTCTTCCCTCCGCTGCCCGACGGTCCGCTTATTCGGGCTGAGAAACCGATGTGGTTTTCATGCATTCTCTGCGAGGCGCCGATGACAGCTTTCCACGGACCGGGTGGCCGCCTCGACCGGCCTGAGGAAAGAGTATCGCGTGCCGTTACATCTCGCAAGCGGGGCGACCGGCAGGAAGGGCCGCCGGCATCGTTTCAGCATCTGCCTGAACCGCTCAACCGGGGGCGACGACATCTCAACAGGCTTGCGCCCGGTGCGTGTGGAGGCGGGCAAAGTGCCGGTCGCCAGCGTTGCCGAGCTGGTCGGCGGCCCGTCTGGCCTCCATCCACAACGCCTCGTGCAGGGGTTCGGTCGGGGGACCGATCCGGCGTGTGGGGCGGGCGCGGTAGATCAGGCAGATCTTTTCCGCCCACAGATCGTATTCCGGCATGTAGGCGAACCGGCGAAAGGCGCCGACGCGGCGTGGCGCGGCGATCAGCCACCCGGTTTCCTCGAAAACCTCGCGGTGCAGGGCCGTGACCGGAGACTCTCCAGGGTCTATGCCGCCACCCGGAAGCTGCAGTTCCGGGCCGGGATCGAGCTGACGGGTGAGCAGCAGGTGAGGGCCCTTCGGCAGCAGGGCATAGACGCCGACGCGGCGCGTGTATGTCCGGCCCGGTTCGGGGGTTTCACCGAAACGTCGGATCATGTATGGCCCCTTTCAACGACTTCAGTTCGACCTATATGGTGGCGGTATGCCAACCCGTGGCGTTTAAGGAAACCCCATGTCTCTTGGAACGAAAATCGCGTGGGACGACGTTGTCCTGCCCTTTCAGCTTGACGTGTCGGACATGCGCGGGCGCGTGGCCCGGCTGGACGGCGTGCTCGAAGGAATCCTCAAGCAACACGACTATCCAAGGCCGGTCGAGGCGCTGGTGGCCGAGATGGCATTGCTGACCGCGCTGATCGGCCAGACGATCGCCCTGCGCTGGAAGCTGTCGCTGCAGGTGCAGTCCAAGGGTGCGGTGCGGATGATCGCGACTGACTATTTTGCGCCGAGGACCGAAGGCGAACCGGCCCAGATCCGCGCCTATGCCAGTTTCGATCGCGAGCGGCTGACCGACGGCGCACCGTTCGATCAGGTCGGTGAGGGGTATTTCGCCATTCTGATCGACCAGG
The DNA here is from genome assembly GCF_059613135.1 of Ruegeria sp. BHSB196. NCBI lineage: Bacteria > Pseudomonadati > Pseudomonadota > Alphaproteobacteria > Rhodobacterales > Roseobacteraceae > Ruegeria > Ruegeria sp. BHSB196. The sequence continues at coordinate 47,324 of NZ_JBXWRY010000013.1, read as the reverse complement.
GCAAGGGGACGCAGCCCTATCAGGGCATCACGCCGCTGGCGGGAGAGTCACTCAGTTCCTGTGCCGAAGCCTATTTCGCCCAGTCCGAGCAGTTGCCGACCCGGTTTTCGCTGAGCTTCGGCAAGTCCACCGAACCCGGCGTCGGGGAACACTGGCGCGCGGGCGGCATCATGCTGCAACACATGCCGAAAGCATCCCCTTTCGTGGCCACGGGCGAGGGCACCGGGGAAATCCTCACCGCGCGGGATCTCGTGGACGGCGAAGAAGGCGAGAACTGGGGCCGGGTCAACATCCTGCTCGACACGGTCGAGGATCTGGAGCTTATCGGACCGTCGGTGCAGCCCACCGAACTTCTGGTGCGCCTGTTTCACGAAGAGCAGCCGCGCGTCTATGACGCCCAGCCGGTGGAGTTCGGCTGTACCTGCTCGGAAGACCGCGTGCGGCAGAGCCTGTCGATCTATTCGGCCCAGGACATCGAAAAGATGACCACGCCCGAAGGCACCGTGACCGCCGACTGCCAGTTCTGCGGCGCGCATTACGTGCTCGACCCGAACTCGGTCGGGTTCGATGCGGATCCCCAGGACGGTGCGTGATCCGGTCGCCGAGCTGTTGGCGGCGTTGAACCGCCCCGGAAACGGGTCGAGCGATTTTGACCTCAATCCGGATGCGGTGCTGCCGCCGGGGCGCAGGTTGCGCCCGGCAGGTGTCCTTGTAGCAATCTCGCTGGCCCGCGACGCGCCCCGCGTGATCCTGACGAAACGGTCGTCGGCGCTGAAGCATCACCCCGGCCAGATCGCATTTCCCGGCGGCAAGAAGGACGAGGGCGACGCGGACGTGACCTCGGCCGCCCTGCGCGAAGCGCAGGAGGAAATCGGATTGCCGCCGGGCCACGTCCGGGTGCTGGGGCATTTGCCGGCGCATGAAACCGTGACCTCCTTTTTGGTCACGCCCGTCGTCGCGGTGTTGGAGAAGGACTTCGATCCGGTCCCCGAACCGGGCGAGGTCGACGAGGTGTTTGCGGTTCCGTTGGACCATGTGTTGAACCCGGAAAACTACCTTGTACAATCCAGACAGTGGCGGGGGCAGAGGCGGTACTATTTCACCATTCCGTTCGGTCCCTTCTATATTTGGGGTGCGACGGCCCGGATGCTGCGCGGGCTTGCGGCACGGATGAGGGAATGACACGGATAACCGACGCCTGGGTCAGCGATCCGGCGACCCAGGCTGTTTGCGAGGCGCTCACCAGGGCTGGTGCGCAGGCCCTGTTCGTCGGAGGTTGCGTGCGCAACGCCTTGCTGGGTGCGCAGGTTGCGGACATCGACATCGCCACCGACGCGCGCCCCGAAAGGGTGGTCGAACTGGCCAGGGCAGCAGGGCTCAAGGCGGTCCCGACCGGCATCGACCACGGCACGGTCACGGTGATCAGCGGCGGCGTACCGCACGAAGTCACGACCTTTCGCCGCGACGTCGAAACGGATGGCCGCCGAGCCGTCGTGGCCTATGCCGACACGGTCGAGGAAGATGCCGCGCGGCGCGATTTCACGATGAACGCGCTCTACGCGCGCCCGGATGGAACGATCCTCGACCCGCTGAACGGGCTTCCGGATCTCGAGGCGCGGCGCGTCCGCTTCATCGGCGAGGCTGAGGATCGCATTCGAGAAGATTACCTGCGGTCCCTGCGCTATTTCCGGTTTCATGCCTGGTATGGCGATGCCGCCTTGGGCTTTGATGCCGATGCGCTGTCCGCCATCGCGTCGAATCTGGATGGCTTGTCGCGCCTTTCACGCGAGCGGGTGGGGGGCGAGCTGTTGAAACTGCTCGCCGCGCCCGATCCGGCCCCGTCGGTTGCGGCCATGCGTTCGACCGGCGTCTTGGCTCAGATCCTGCCGGGTGCGGACGATCGGGCGCTGGCGCCGTTGGTCGCGCTCGAAGCGCAGGCTGGAGTGGTGCCCGACCCGATCCGCAGGCTGGCGGCCCTGGGACCGCGGGCCGAGGTATCGACGTTGCGCCTGAGCCGCACCCAGATGCAGCGCCTGACACGGTTGCTTGATGCCGCGACCGGCTCAGCCGGCGAAGCGGAACTGGGGTACCGGCACGGCGCCGATGATGGCATGAACGCCGCCTTGTTGCGCTGTGCCTTTCTGGATCGGCCATGGTCCAACACTGTCGGAGATGCCGTTTCAAAGGGCGCCAAGGCGCGTTTTCCGATCACTGCGCGGGATCTCATGCCGACCTATTCAGGCCCGGCGCTTGGCGCCAAGTTGGCGGACTTGGAGGCGCAGTGGATCGCCTCGGATTTCTCTCTCAGCCGAGCGGAACTGCTGTCCGAAATCGGGTGATCCGCAAAGGGGGTGACAGGCCGGCATCTTTCCGGCTAGGGTGCGCCTGTCACATGGACGGAGGGATGCGAATGTATTACGGGATCTGGTTCGGCTGAATCCGGAACGACCGGCCCCGTGCGGGTGGTGTTCCGGCACTGCCTTTTTCGCATTTCTGACTCTTTTCGCTCGGTTGGAGCACCGCCCATGTTTCGCTATTTCGAAAACCTCGTTGACCCCTTTGTCGCCTATCCCGAGGACGACACGCCACCGACGCGCCTCTGGCCGTTCCTGAGGGAATATGCCCAGCCCTTTCGCCGGGTGTTCATCTGGACCGCGTTGCTGTCGGTGGTGGTGGCGGCCGTCGAGATCCTTTTGATCTACTACATGGGCCGCATCGTGGACATGATGGCCGGCTCGCCCGCAGAGGTGTGGGAGGCGCATGGAACCGAACTCTTGCTGGTCGGGGCCTTCATCCTGCTGTTCCGTCCATTGCTGCACGTCGTGGATGTGCTGCTGCTGAACAACGCGATCCTGCCGAATTTCGGTACGCTGATCCGTTGGCGGGCGCACAAGCACGTGCTGCGGCAGTCCGTCGGCTGGTTCGAGAACGACTTTGCCGGGCGGATCGCCAACCGGATCATGCAGACGCCGCCGGCAGCGGGCGAAGTGATCTTTCAGGTCTTCGACGCGATCTCGTATTCCCTGGCCTATCTGATCGGGGCGGCGATCCTGCTGATGGCGGCGGATGTACGGCTGATGTTGCCGCTGCTGGTCTGGTTCGTACTGTACGGGTTCCTTGTCCGCTGGACGGTTCAACGGGTCGGACCCGCGTCGCAGGCGGCGTCGGACGCGCGCTCGACCGTGACCGGGCGTGTCGTGGACAGCTATACCAACATTCACTCGGTCAAGATGTTCGCGCATGACGATCACGAACTGGACTATGCCCGCGAGGCCATCGAGGAAACGCGCCGCACCTTCCAGGTCGAGATGCGGATCTTCACGATCATGGATGCGGTGCTGGTTACGCTGAACGGTCTTCTCATCGTCGGCGTCGTCGGTTGGGCGATCCTGCTCTGGATGCAGGGGCAGGCATCTGCAGGGGTGGTCGCGGCAGCTTCGGCTTTGACGCTCAGACTCAATGCCATGACCGGCTGGATCATGTGGGCCTTGACCAGCTTCTTTCGCCAACTCGGTGTCGTTGCCGAGGGGATGGAAACCATTGCGCAGCCCATCGCGCTGGTGGACGCGCCGGACGCCAAACCGCTGAAGCTGACCGAAGGCCGGATCGAGCTGCGTGGCCTGTCGCATCACTACGGCCGCGAAGCGGGCGGGCTGGACCGGATCAACCTGACCATAGAGCCCGGAGAAAAGATCGGCCTGATCGGCCGGTCGGGCGCCGGCAAATCGACCCTGGTCAAGCTTCTCTTGCGGTTCTACGACGCCGATCACGGCTCGGTTCTGATCGACGGTCAGGACATCTCGAAGGTCACGCAGGAAAGCCTGCGGCGCAATATCGGCATGGTGCAGCAGGACAGCGCGCTGCTGCACCGTTCGGTGCGCGACAACATCCTTTACGGCCGGCCGGATGCGACCGAGGATCAGATGATTGCCGCAGCCAAGCAGGCCGAAGCGCATGAGTTCATTCTCGATCTCGAAGATCCGCAAGGCCGCCGCGGTTATGACGCGCATGTGGGCGAACGTGGCGTCAAACTGAGCGGTGGGCAACGTCAACGGGTGGCTCTGGCGCGCGTGATCCTCAAGGACGCGCCGATTCTGCTGTTGGACGAGGCGACTTCCGCGCTAGATTCCGAAGTCGAGGCGGCCATCCAGGATACGTTGTACGGCATGATGCAGGGCAAGACAGTGATCGCGATCGCGCACAGGCTCAGCACCATTGCCCAGATGGACAGGATCCTGGTTCTGGACCGGGGACGCATCGTCGAACAGGGTGCCCATGCCGAGCTGCTGGCGCATGGCGGGCTCTATGCGCAGTTCTGGGCGCGGCAGTCGGGCGGTTTCCTGAACCCCGAGGCCGCGGAATGAGGGTTGCCGATCTGATCCACCCCTTTCGCACCGTCCAAACGCCGCCGCCGCGAACGCTGTGGGCGTTCATTCGCTGGTGCCTGACGGGGGCCTGGCCGATGCTGTTCGTCGCCGCATTCTTTTCGGCCACCGCCGGCGCGATGGAGGCGGGAACGGCGTGGATACTCGGGCGCGTCATCGATGTCGCGACGGCCAGCGGACCTGAGCGCTTCCTGTCGTCCGAAAACCTGTGGATGATCCTGGGCGCCGTGGCGTTCTTCATGCTGTTGCGTCCGATCCTGTTCGGGCTGTCATCGGTTTCGAACAACTACATCGTGATGCCGAACATTCCACCTCTGGTCCTGTCCAAGCTGAACCGCTGGACGCTGGGCCAGTCGGTGACCTATTTCGATGACGATTTTGCCGGGCGCATCGCACAGAAACAGATGCAGACCTCGAATGCGCTGACCATGGTCGTGTCGGAAACCATCAGCGCGATCGTCTTCGCCCTGGCCTCATTGGTCGGCTCGCTGGCGTTGTTAGGGTCGATCCACCCGCTGGCGATGCTGCCCTTTGCGCTGTGGTTGACGGTATATTTCGCGCTGATCCGCTGGTACCTGCCGCGAATCCGGAAAAGATCCGGGGCAAGGGCGGGCGCGCGGGCGACGGTGACGGGCCAGATCGTCGACACGATCACCAACATCAAGACGGTCAAGCTGTTCGCCCATGCCGAACACGAAGACATGGCTGCGCGCGACGCGATGGAGGAACTGCGCGAAAGATCCCTGGAATTCGGGAGCCTGTCGGCAAGTTTCCGGTTCATCCTGATGACTCTGGCCGGGGTCTTGCCGGTCCTGCTGCTGGGCGTCACCTTGCTGCTGTGGCAGTCCGGCAAGGCCAGCGCGGGCGACATCGTGGCGGCGGGAACGGTATCCATCCGCATCGCCCAGATGACGGGATGGGTCAGTTTCACGCTGATGACCATGTACGCCAATATCGGCGAAGTCGAAAACGGGATGAGGACGCTGGCCCAGCGCAAGCGGGTCGAGGACGCGCACGATGCCAGGGAACTGAAGGTGACGGGCGGGCGGATCGCGTTCGACAACGTGACCTTTGCCTATGGCCGGGAAGCGGGCGGCGTTCAGGGGCTATCGCTGATCGTCGCGCCCGGCGAAAAGCTCGGGATCGTGGGGGCGTCCGGCGCTGGGAAATCGACGCTCGTGTCGCTGCTGCTGCGGCTCTATGACAGAGAAAGCGGCACGATCCGGATCGACGGTCAGGACGTGGCGAAAGTCACGCAGGACAGCCTGCGGCGTCAGATCGGCATGGTCACGCAGGAAACCGCGATGTTCAACCGATCCGCACGCGACAACATCCTTTATGGCCGCCCGGACGCCAGCGAAGCCGAGGTGATCGCGGCGGCCCGGAAGGCCGAGGCGCACGAGTTCATCCTGGGGTTGGAGGACGCCAGGGGGCGACGCGGCTACGATGCCCATCTCGGAGAGCGCGGCGTGAAGCTCAGCGGCGGCCAGCGCCAGCGGATCGCTTTGGCCCGCGCCATTCTCAAGGATGCGCCGATCCTGGTTCTGGACGAGGCGACCAGCGCATTGGACTCCGAGGTCGAGGCGTCGATTCAGGCTGCCCTGCACCGCGTGATGGAGGGAAAGACCGTGCTCGCGATCGCCCACCGCCTTTCCACTCTCGGCGAGATGGATCGAATCATCGTCTTGGACGACGGACGGATCGTCGAGAACGGGACACACGAAGCCCTTTTGGCCAAGGGCGGGCTGTACGCCCAGTTCTGGCATCGCCAGTCCGGCGGTTTCATCCGGACCGAGGCGGCGGAATAAGGCTTTCGTCCTTTGCCCGGCCCCGGTATCAGGCCGCTCATGCGACGGGAACACACCATTCTCAGGCTCGGCCACCAAGGGGACGGAATCGCCTCGGGGCCGATCTTTGCCCCTCGAACGCTGCCCGGAGAGGTGGTCAGCGGCGTATTGGATGGCAACGCGCTGCGCGAGGTGCGGATCGAAACGCCATCGGCGCATCGCGTCAGACCGCCCTGTCCGCACTACAAATCTTGCGGTGGCTGCCAACTGCAACATGCTTCTGACGCCTTCGTGGCGGATTGGAAAGTCTCGGTGGTCGAAAACGCGCTTGCGTCACAGGGCTTGAAAGCGCCGATGCGCCCTATCCACGTTTCGCCGGAACGGTCGCGCCGGCGTGCGGTGATCGCGGTGCGGCGCACCAAGAAGGGCGCCCTGGCGGGATTCCATGGCCGCGCTTCGGAGACCATCACGGCAATCCCCGAATGCCGCCTGCTCGACCCGACCCTGATCGCTGCCATGCCCTTGGCCGAGGCGCTGGCGGTTCTTGGGGGCAGCCGCAAGGGCGTTCTGGCCGTCACCCTGACGCTGACCGAGGCGGGGTTGGATGTGGCGGTCAAAGGCGGCAAGCCGTTGGACGGGCCGCTGGAACTGGCGCTTGCGCAAGCGGCGGAAGCGCACGGGCTGGCGCGGCTGTCCTGGGAGGGCGAGACCATCGCGATGCGCGCCGAGCCGTTTCTGCGGTTTGGGCGCGCGCGGGTCGTTCCTCCGCCAGGCGCGTTCCTGCAGGCGACTCGCGACGGGGAACTGGCCCTGCTGTGCGCGGTGCAAGAGGGGGTAATGGACGCGCGGCGCGTCGTGGACCTGTTCGCGGGGTGCGGCACGTTTTCCTTGCCGCTGGCGGAGAAAGCCGAGGTTCATGCGGTCGAGGGCGAGGTCGCGATGACGCAGGCGCTGGATCGGGCATGGCGTCAGAGCAGGGGCCTGAAGCTCCTAACCGCCGAGGTGCGCGACCTGTTCCGCCGACCATTGATGCCGGACGAATTGGCCCGGTTCGATGCGGCGGTCCTGGACCCACCGCGCGCCGGGGCCGAAGCGCAGGTGGCGGAGTTGGCCCGCGCGCGCCTGCCGGTCCTGGCCTATGTCTCCTGCAACCCCGTGACCTTCGCACGGGACGCCAAAAAGCTGGTTGACGCGGGCTATGATCTTGAATGGGTACAGGTCGTTGACCAATTCAGATGGTCAACACATGTCGAGCTTGCGGCCTCATTCAAACTGGAGAAAACGGGAACATGAGCAGCGAGAGCAGCACCATTTCGGGATTCCGGCAGCAACTGGGCGCCGTTGTGGATGCGCCGGTTTTCGGCCGGTTCATCACCGGGGTGATCCTTTTCAACGCCGTTCTTCTGGGCATGGAAACTGCGCCGGCCCTGATGGAACGCTTCGGCTCGATCATCCTGTTTCTCGATGGTCTTTGCCTTGCGATCTTCGTTGCCGAGATTTCGATGAAGCTGGCGGCGCGTGGCCGCCGGTACTTTCTGAGCGGCTGGAACATCTTTGACTTCGTGATCGTCGGAATCGCCCTGATCCCTGGCGGGCAGGGTCTGTCGGTTCTGCGTGCCCTGCGAATTCTGCGGGTTCTGCGGGTGATTTCGGTCGCGCCGCGTCTGCGCCGCGTCGTCGAAGGGTTCATTCAGGCGCTGCCGGGCATGGGCAGCGTGTTCTTGTTGATGACGATTATCTTCTATATCGGCGCCGTCATCTCCACGAAACTGTTCGCAAGTTCTTTCCCAGACTGGTTCGGCGATCTGGGCCTGTCGGCCTACACGTTGTTTCAGATCATGACTCTGGAAAGCTGGTCGATGGGCATCGTTCGCCCGGTGATGGAAGTCTATCCCTATGCGTGGATGTTCTTCGTGCCTTTCATCATGGTGACGACCTTTGCGGTGGTGAACCTTTTGGTCGGTCTGATCGTCAACTCGATGCAGGACGCACACCACGCCGAGGATGAAGTCAAGACCGATGCCTATCGCGACGAGGTGCTGGAACGGCTGGAGAAGATCGAACGGCGCATCGACAAACTGTCGGACATGAAAAAGTGATTTTGGATTTCGCGTTTTCTGGCATAATGGGGGACAAAACAGGCAACAGGCAGTGAGCATCATGAACCGTCGAGCGTTCGGGCTGGGAGCATTGGCAATGTTGAGCCTATCCGCTTGCTCCACAGCGCCAAGAATCCGTCCTTACCACGGACCCGAAGTCACGTCGCTTGTCGTCAACAAGGGCACGCGCAGGTTGTACCTCTTGCACCACGACAAGGTTCTCAAGGAATACAAGGTCGATCTCGGCTTTGCCCCGGATGGGGACAAGTCGCAGAAAGGCGATGGCCGGACGCCCGAGGGCACCTATCTGATCGACCGCCGCAATCCCCGAAGCCGCTATCACTTGTCGCTCGGAATATCCTACCCCGACAAGGAGGACATCGCGGCCGCCAAGGCTGCCGGGGTGAATCCCGGCGGAGACATCTTTATCCACGGCCAACCCAACCTCCGGCGCGAGCGGCGGCGCGCGCGCAGGACCGACGACTGGACCGCCGGATGCATCGCGGTCAAGAACGACGAGATCGAGGAAATCTATTCCATGGTCAAGGACGGGACGGTCATCACCCTGCGGCCCTGATCTGCCCGCTCAGGACAGGATTTCGCGTCCGGGTTCGTCCTTCCAGGCTTCGAAGCCGAACATCAGGAAATCGCGGTGATAGACTTCGGCGGCCAATGCCTCCAATTCGTCGTCATGGATTTCGGCCAGGGCGAATGGCGTGTCATCCGCAGGCTGCGGCAAGGGCGGCGGGGTTTTGTGGCCCACGGCGCGCGCCAGCTCGGGCAACGCCCGGGCCAGTTCGTCTTCGCGCAGAACATGGTCGACCGGGGCGACATTGGCGAACCCGGCGAGAATGCTGGATTGCGTGCACCAGCTGCCGTCCACACGCAGCGCCGTCTGCCCGGCCAGATTCATCCTGAGGAAGCGCAGAAACCACTCGAACGCCGCGCGATGCCGGTCCAGAGTGTACCGCGCGCCCGGGCCATCGGCCGGGATCGGCACCTTGAAGTGCCGGCGCAGCGTATTTCGGATATGGGTATAGCTTCCCGGCCCGGTGGGTAGGATGTGATCGCAGAACGCGCGATGAGCCCGGGCCAGCGGGTGGCGCAGCACCGTGAAGCGGCGATGTCGCGGATTGGCCCGCATCCACTGGCGCAGGCCGCGTTGATTCAGGCCGGTTGTCAGGTCCGCCGGCGCCACGCCGTCCAGATCCGCGAGCCACCTTGTGACTTCTTGCTCCGGACCTCCCTTGATCGGCAGGTACATCAAGGGTGTTGCAGCGCCACCGACATAGCTCGGAACCGCCGGCCCGCGCCGCGGCTCGAAATTCGGCGTCCGGGTCAGGTTGAACAGGTCGATCTCGGCCAGCGCCTTCTGCATTTCCGAGGGATTGGCGACCTTGGCGGCGACCGGTCCGGGGTTCTGGGGTTTCAGGCTCTGATCCAAGGACTCCAGCTGCGTCGGAATGCCCAACCACCTGGCCAGACCGTTGATCGCTTGGAGGTCTTGCAGGTCTTCATAGGCCAGATAGAACGCGGTTTGTCCGCTGCGCTGCAAGCTGTTCAGCAGGAACACCTGAAACCCCTGCAACTCGTTGACATAGCCTTGGAACTCGTCCGCGTCGAACTCGGCCCTGGCATCTTTCCTTCGCTTGGGGTTCGTGAGTTTCCATTGCCCGGTTTCGCGGGCGATCTTCCACGAGATGTAGCTGTCCAGCGGGTTTCGGGTGAGAACGATTTTGGCGCAGCGCGGGTCGGGCAGCGCGATGTCCGGAATCCGCGGATCGTGGTCGTGGAAGTAGCGAAAACCGCCCAGAACACCGGGTTCAGACCGGATGGCTTGGATCAGCCGCGTTGGATCTTCGTCGCGCATGTCCTGCGTGATGCCCAAAAGATCCTCCCGGTTCGGGTAGCCGATGAAATGCGGGTTGAATGCCTCTCCAAAGCAGGCGACGCCATCGAGCGCGTTCAGATTGGCTTCGAGAAAGTTGGAGCCGGTTCGCATTTCGGCGAACACGATGAAATAGTCGAACGTCGCGGTCATGCCGGATCACTGCACCAGATAGGGTTTCTTCTTGTGTTTGGCGGACGGCGTTGGATGGGCTTCGACCGGGAAATCGCCCATCAGATAGGGATGCATGCCCTGGTTCTTCAGGTTCTGCAGGAATTGCCCAAAACCCGTGAGGTCGGTCATGGTGGGCGCCTCGGACAGGTGGCGCGGATTGGCATGTCCGATTTCGTCAATCAGGGTCTGCAACGGCTCCATCGGCGCCTCGACGAATTCCGCCATCGTCCAGATCCGCACCCTGGCCTTGGTGTCGCTGTAGCGAAGGCGCTTTATCTGTTCGCTTTCGACTTTCTGCAGGTGCGCGGAGGTCTTGCGGATGTCCTCGAAGTTGCGGTTGGAATTGAACAGGGGCACCGCCCACGCGCCCGAGATCACCGATATTCGCGCATTCTTGTCGCGCGCCATGAACGGACCGACGGCTTGGTTGTCCTGGGGTCCGTACTGAAAACACTGGTACTCGCCCCGGGTGTTCCAGATGAGGTTGGTCAGAAAGGCCGTCGGGTTGTAGTCGCGCAGCGTGGCGTTGTCCGTGAGGGCGCCGTTGAACACCGTTTCTCCACCGGCGAAGTGCACGCGATCGGGGTCGAAGAGGTGCCCATGCACCCGCGTCCCTGTGACCTTGGCCAGCCAGGTTTCGAAATCCACGAATAGTTCGGAAAACCCCTGGAAGACGGAATAGGGATGCGCGGTCAGCCCGTTTTCGTGGTTTGCACGGGGAAAGCGGCTTTGCATGTAAAGGCCGCTGCGGCCCCGTGTCCGGCGTTCCACGGCCTTGACGAAAACCCGGTCGATCTTTCCAGGGTTCGGTTCGGACGGTTTCAGGGCATCGCTCCGATCCGTCAGGAAGGCTTGATACAGACGGTCGGCGTGGGGCCAGATCTTGCGCGCGACAAAACAGTCGGATCGGCGCAGCAACTGTAGGTGATCGTCGTAGAATACGTGCGGCTTTCCCTGGTGATCGAATTTGGACAGCGTCAAAGACCGGCTTTCGATATTCGAGGAATAGACTCTTGCAAGGGTTTGAAAATAGCTCTCGTCCGGTATCCAGACCCGGCGGAAGTAGCGGTCATAGACCTTGCGCCGCGGATCCTGGAGGATCGCCGACAGGGTCTGGCGGGTCAGGCACCACCACTGGCTGCCCATATGCGGAATCAGATCGTCAGGAATCTTGCGCCGGACGCCCAGGGTGCGCTGCAACCGGACATAGGCATCGAACAACCGCCGCCGCTTTTTCCAGGAAAACGGGAAATGGAGCGTGAAGCGTTCATGTTCCAGCCCCCCCACGGTCCAGGGCACGTCCGCCGTCGTGGCGCTTTCGATGAAGTCGGTCCTGGGCCGCGCGGCGAGGTAGTCGATCAGGTCGGCGACCGGACGCAACGGCAGACAGGCACCGGAGGCAAGGTATACGTGCCGAACATCGGGATGCCGTTCCAGCATGAGTTCCGAGGCGGATTGCGAGGCGGCAACGATTCCCCAGGTGCCCCACTCGCACACGTGCCGCCTGGAAAAGGAGATTAGCGCATCGTCCGCGCAAGCCTCGCGAAACGCGGAACAGACGCGCGAGGGAACCTTGGCGTCAACGTGGATGACGACCGGGCAGCCCGAAGCCGTCCAGTGGCGAGCGATCTGTTCGGCCCGGTTCAGGTCGGCGTGAACCAACATGACGATCCCGAGCGAGCTCATGCCCAGTTCCCCTTGGACATCAGACCCAGAATCTCAAGCTGTCGCCAGTTGATGAACTTCTCCGAGCCCTTGCACCAGAATGCCGGCTGCTCCCGCATCTTCTTGGCATAGGTTCTGTATTCCGCCGACGCGGCGTAGTGCTGGCCGCGCTGCAATTCTTCCTGCGCCTTGGCGCCGAAGGTGTCGATCAGCTTGGCATGAAGCAGCGCGCCGCTCGCCTTTTCGCCTCCCCATTCGTCATAGACCTGGTTCAACCCGCGCGGCAGAAGCGAATGGGTCGAACTGACATAGACATATCGCCGGGTCCACTTGACCAGCGGAATCTTGTTCAGCGCCGGGGCCTTTTTCGGATTGTCGGCAAAGAACACGCGGCTGCGCGGACCACCCTGTATCCACAGGTTTCCGTATGTCGGGTTTCGCGAGATCGTGTAATTGCCCGGGTCGAACCAATTGGCGATGTCCAGAGGGTTCTGGCCTTCGCGATAGGGTTCCTCGTCGATTGGCCCCTTGGGATAGACGTCGATCAGCATCGCGCTGAAACTGCGGATCGCGCTGCTGTCCAGCCAGTCGGTGAGGGCGCGGATCGGCCTCGAGTCGCAAAAGGGATAGATGAAGAACTCATCCGGATCGACGGTCAGCACCCAATGGCCCTGCGCGTGGGCCCGCAACAGGTAGTTCGTCCAGTCGATGCCGAAGGTGGCCCGCTTGTAGCTGCTGGAGGTGTGCCAGACCGATATGTCGGGCTGGCCCGACAGGAACTCCCGCGTGCCGTCGTCGCTGCCGTTGTCGATGAACAAGAAATGATCGACGCCAAGGTTTCGGTAATATTTCAGGAAGTAGGGGAGGCGGATTCTCTCGTTCCGCACGGTGCTGGTCAACAGGATGTCGCCGCGACGGATGCGGGATGTGTTGTCCTGCACGGCCGAAAGTTCGCGGGACTTGCGCAGGCAGCGCAAAACACGGCGCTTGCGCCGCAATCGCATCCGGTATGAGTCCAATAAGCTCACGCGCTCGTCCAGACCTCATAAACGCGAGCATGCCCGGTATCGGCTATCACCTGAGTTGTAGCGGGCATTTGCCGTGTTATGTCACCTTTTCGTTCTTGTGACCAACGAATTTATAAATGGTTATGTCTGATCTGGCATTTCGGACACGACCGATTTTCAAAATCGCGGCTGCCGCTACCATCCGCCGGAAGACATCAGGCCCAGCCGTTCCAGTTGCCGCCAGCCCGAAAGTTGTACCGATGAGGGTGTCCACAGGTCGGGATCATCCGCGATGGCGTCGTAGTAGTTTCCGAACAGCTCCGGGCTGTGGAAGTGCTCGCCGCGCCGTTTTTCGATGGCCGACCTTTCGACGATCTCGGGCAGAAACTTGGTATGCAGCAAAACGCCCGACGGGGCATCGCCGCCGGGTCCATCGTAGGTGCGGTTCAACCGGGGCGGCAGGGCGGAATGGCAGGAGTTCACGTAAGCGTAGCGCCGTGACCAGCGCACCAGGGGGATCTTGTTCAGCGTGGGCGAGCGGCGCGGCTCCGATGCAAAGAACACCCGTTCGCGCAGTCCGCCCTGGACCCACAGGTTGCCCATCGGATGCTGGCGCTGGGCGCGATAAGGGCCGGGATCGAACCAGTCGAGAACTTCCGTCGGATCGGTTCCGGGCTGATATTGCCGCCGGCTCAGGGCGCCCTTGGGGTAAAGATCCAGCAGATGCGCGCCAAAGGCATCGCGGCCCAACGCCTCCAGCCACGCGGTCAGATCGCGCAAGGAGCGGGTTTCGTGATGGGCATATATCAGCAGCTCGTCCGCATCGACCATCAGCGTCCAGTGCCGATGCCCATGGCGCATCTGCAACCAAGTCATCCAGTCGAGGCCGAACCGCGCGCCACGGTAGCTGGCCGGAGTTCGCCACAGGGAAACATCCGGCTGATCGGCCAGGAATTCACGCGAACCATCGTCGCTGTCATTGTCGACCATCAGAAAGTGATCGACACCAAGCTTTCGGTAATGCTTGAGAAACCAGGGCAGGCGGGTCGCCTCGTTGCGCAAGGTCGTCACGGCCAGGATGTCCGATGGTCGGATGCCGGCGGTGCGGTCTTGAAGCGGGCGCAGCTGATGGCGGCTGCGGAAGGCGCGCCACAGAAGCCGCCGCCGTTTCCAGCGCAAGCGATAAGCGTCGATCAAACCGGGTCGATCGTCTGTCGATTGCGCAGCGGTCATGCCATGCTCACTGCTCGTAATGCCCATTCTGATGCCAGCGCCAGGCATCCGCGATCATCGTCTTCAACGTCGAGCGTTCGGGGTTCCAACCCAGTTCGTTCCGGGCTCTGACCGAACCGGACACCAACTTGGTGCAATCGCCGGGGCGGCGCGGACCCACCGTATATGGCACGTCCCGGTTGGTGACGGATCTGGAGTGCCGGATGACCTCCATCACGGAAAATCCGGATCCGGTGCCGAGATTGAAGACTCGGCTCCCCTTTCCCTGCTCCAGCCAGTTCAGGCCAAGCACATGGGCATCCACCAGGTCGCAGACATGGACGTAGTCGCGGATGCAGGTGCCGTCCGGCGTGTCGTAATCGGTGCCGTTGACGGTCAGCGCGGCGCGTTTGCCGTCGATGGCGTCCAGCATCAACGGCACGAGATGGGTTTCCGGGCGGTGAAACTCTCCCACTTCGGAGTCGGGGTCGGCCCCGGCCACGTTGAAATAGCGGAATATCACGTGCCGGAGGCCATGCGCCGCCTCGAAGTCGCGCAGAATCTCTTCGATCGCGCGTTTGGAGGCGCCATAGGCGTTCAGGGGTCGTTGTGGGGTGTCTTCATCAAGGACGACATTGTCGTGCTCACCATAGGTGGCGCAGGTCGAAGAAAAGACGAAGTTCAAACATCCCGCGGCCACCGCCGCCTCGATCAGGGTCAGTGAACCCGCTACGTTGTTCCGCCAGTATTTGCCGGGTTCCGACATGGCTTCGCCGACCTGGCTGAGAGCGGCGAAATGCATGACGGCGGCAGGTTCGTATTTTGCGAAAACCGCGTCCAGCTGCCGACGGTCCAGCAGATCGCCCTGTTCGAACGGGCCGAATTTCACGGCATCGCGCCAGCCGGTGATCAAGTTGTCATAGGTGACGGGTGTATGACCGGCCTTGGCTAGGGCCTTGCATGCATGAGATCCGATATATCCGGCGCCTCCGGTCACGAGAATGTTGCTCATCTTCGATCTGCTCTTGCCTTTGTGTTCGATCCACTCGATGCGCGCCCGGGTTCAATCGAGCCCCATCGCGGCCAGCATCTCCTCGATTTTCGGCACGTCCTGGGGATTGTTCAACTCCCAGAACTGACGCCCCCGGGCCTCGACCTCGACGCAGAGCACCTTGCGCCCGTTCTCCATGAAGCGCAGTTGTTCCAGGCCTTCAAGGCGCTCCAGCGGTCCGGTAGGCCAGGTCGGATAGGCCGCCAGCGCATTCGGGCGATAGGCATAGACGCCGACATGGTGGAATACCGGCGTGGCTTCCGCGTCGCCGTAGGTTGCATTCGTATACGGGATCACTTCCTTGGAGAAATAGAGCGCACTGCGGTCGGCGGCGAACACGGCGGTCGTGCCGCCCACACGTCCGTTCCTGCGGTCGTTGAGCAAGCCGTTGAGCGCGCCGCCATCGCAGCGCAAGACAGGCGTGGCAACTCCGGCCTGAGGCGCGCCGCGCAAACCGGTCACGAGATCTTCGATGAACCAGTGCGGGGTCAGGGGAGCGTCGCCCTGAAGGTTCACGACGATCTCGTAACTTCCGCCCAGCGCGGCATGCGCCTCGGCGCAGCGTTCGGTCCCGTTTGCGCAGTCGGATGACGTCATCACTACCTCGGCTCCGAAATCTTCGGATACCGCGCGAATCCGGTCGTCATCGGTCGCCACCACGACCCGGTCGACGCCCGCGACGGCCTTGGCAGCGCGCCACGACCGTTCGATCAGAGTCATGGATTTGCCGCTGGCGCCAGTCAACGCCACCAGAGGTTTGCCGGGATAGCGGGTCGAAGCGTAGCGGGCGGGTATGGCGATCAGAACCGACATCACGCCTCTTTCAGATCGACGCCCGGCGCGTAGGCGATGAAGAAGGGGTTGGCATAACCTTGCTTGCCATAGGTCAGCGGTTTGTGGTCGTCAAAGCGGATGACGTTGCCGCCCGCGCCGGTCAGAACCGCATGGCCGGCCGCGGTGTCCCATTCCATCGTCCGCCCGAGGCGGGGATACAGGTCCGCCTCTCCTGTCGCGACCAGACAGAACTTGAGCGATGACCCTGCGCTGCGGCTGTCGCGAACCTGGTACTTACCGATGTAGTCGTCCGTCGCCTGATCCCTGTGCGACTTGGACGCGACGACCATGAGCGCCGAATTGTCCGGCTTGGAGACGGAAATCGGTGCGACGTGCCCAGGCGATTGCTTGTCCAGCGCGCCGGTTTCCTCGACCGACCTGCCATCTGCCAGAGTGTAGAACATCCGCCGCTTGGCGGGAGCGTACACGACTCCACGGGTCGGAACGCCGTTCTCGACGAACGCGATGTTGACGGTGAAATCGCCGCGCCGGTTGATGAATTCCTTGGTGCCGTCCAGCGGATCCACGATCAGAAACGTGTCGCCCGTCAGCCGATGCGACGCCGCCTGCTCCTCGGTGACGAGCAATGCGTCGGGAAAAGCCTCGCGCAACCCCGAGGAAATCAGAGCATCCGCGGCTTCGTCCGCCTCGGTCACCGGGCTGGCGTCGGACTTGACCTTCACGTCGAAATCGTCGGCGTCATAGATTTCCATGATCCGGTCGCCGGCTTCGAGCGCCAGGCGCCGGATCACTGGGATGAGGTCGTCATAGGTCACAAAAAAGCTCCGATCCTGTGATTTGTTGATCTGCAATGACGGCGAACTTATGCTGTGTGAAAAACGGAACGGCAAGATTTCCTTGCCAGTATTCCGGCGTTGGAGCAGAAAAGGCGGCATCGTGTTTCGCTACAGACAGAACAAGACCCTGCTGGGCGGCGCGTTCACCATGGCCGAGCTCGTCTTTCACGGAGTCGTCCGTGAAGTGCGGTCCAAGCACAACAATGCCTTTGCCGCTCTTGGGCTGAACGTGCTGCAAGCCATGGTGTTTGTGCTTGTTTTTTATGGCATGTTCACCCTTCTTGGGGTCAAGCGCCTGGCCCTGCGTGGCGACTTTCTCCTCTTCATCATGTCGGGAATCTTCCTGTTCATGTGTCATATCAAGGCAGTTTCGGCCGTGGCCAATGCCGATGGGGCCAGCAGTGCCATCATGAAACACGCACCCATGAACACGTTGGTGGCCATCGCCTCGGCGGCGTTCGGCGCGCTCTATACCCAGTTGCTGACGTTGTTCATCATCCTGTTCGTGTACCACATGGCCTACAAGCCGATCGAGATCGCGGATCCCGCCGGCGCATTTGCAATGCTGATCCTGGCCTGGTTCACGGGCTGCGGCGTCGGCCTCGTGTTTCTGTCTCTGAAACCCTGGGCGCCCGCGGCGGTCGGCGTCATGACCACCGTTTATCAGCGCGCGAACATGATCGCTTCAGGCAAGATGTTCGTCGCGAATTCCCTGCCGCCGACGATGCTGGCGATATTCGACTGGAACCCCTTGTTTCACGCTATCGACCAATGCCGGGGCTTCGTGTTCCAGAATTACTTTCCACGCAACAGCAGTTGGGAATACGCCCTCTGGGTCGGTATCGTCCTGGTCATGCTGGGGCTTATGGGCGAGTTCTATTCTCGCCGCCACGTCTCGGCCAGCTGGTTCGCCCGCCGATAGGCGAGGGCATCCTCACGTCGCCACGCGCAGGGTCAGGTTCAGCCGTCCTCCTTTCGGCAACAACCTGGACGACCCGAAACGTATCCGGTCGATGCCATGGTATGTGAGTCGCGCAGGCCCACCCATGACCACGACATCACCGGAGTTCAGCCAAATCGACTCGGTCTTTCCCCCGCGCGTGCTATTGCCGATACGAAACAGCGCGTCGTCACCGAGCGAGATCGACGCAACAGGCCAGGAAAAGTCGGCCTCGTCCCTGTCCTGATGCAGGCCCATGCGCGCGCCTTCGCCATAGTGATTGATCAGGCAGCAGTCGGGCAGGCGCGCAACCCCCGTCACGGCCGTCCAGATCGCCAGGATCTCCTCGGGAATTGCGGGCCACGCCGACCCGTTGGGGTGCTTGTCCTGATACCGGTATCCCGCCTTGTCCGACACCCAGCCCAGTTGCCCCGCGGAGGTCATGCGCACGGACATCGCCTTGCCCGTCGGCGTGGTCGGGCGAAAAAGCGGCGCCGCCCGCAATACGGGCCGCAGAGCTTCGACCAGACGCTCCTGCGCGGCGGAATCGAGATATCCTTTTCGTATGTCGAATCCGCGCAAATTCAGCCGAGCCATGGATGGCGCCCCGTTTCTTGCCATTTCCTTTCCGAAAAAGGCCCGAAAATCCCGAAAACCTGCAATTCTCCAAGCTTGCAGGCCACATGTTCGGCCCTTATATACGCCGGGACGCGAGACGGTACAGAGCCGTCGCGCACCACAGATCGGGGCCGGGATGCCGAAACGGGTTCAGGTCTCGGGACATCGCCTTGAAGAGAAAGGGATCGAAGAATGGGAAAAGTAATCGGCATTGACCTGGGCACAACCAACTCGTGCGTGGCCATCATGGACGGCTCGCAGCCCAAGGTCATCGAAAATTCGGAAGGGGCGCGGACCACGCCCTCGATCGTCGCCTTCACCGAAGATGAGCGACTGGTCGGTCAGCCGGCGAAGCGCCAGGCGGTCACGAACCCCGACAATACGATTTTCGGTGTGAAACGCCTGATCGGCCGTCGCTATGACGACCCGGAGGTCGCGAAAGACAAGAAGATGGTGCCCTATGCCATCATCGACGGCGGCAACGGCGACGCGTGGGTCGAAGCCCGCGGTGAAAAGTACTCCCCAAGTCAGATTTCCGCCTTCACGCTCGGCAAGATGAAGGAAACCGCGGAATCCTATCTGGGTGAGGAAGTCACGCAGGCCGTCATCACTGTTCCGGCCTATTTCAACGACGCCCAGCGTCAGGCCACCAAGGATGCCGGCAAGATCGCCGGTCTGGAAGTGCTGCGGATCATCAACGAACCGACCGCCGCGGCGCTGGCCTATGGCCTGGACAAGAAAGAGTCGCAGACCATTGCGGTCTATGACCTTGGCGGCGGTACCTTTGACGTGACCATCCTGGAAATCGACGACGGCCTGTTCGAGGTCAAATCGACCAACGGCGACACCTTCCTGGGTGGTGAAGACTTTGACATGCGCATCGTCAACTACCTGGCGGAAGAGTTCAAAAAGGAACACGGCGTCGACCTGAGCCAGGACAAGATGGCGCTGCAGCGCCTGAAGGAAGCCGCAGAAAAAGCCAAGATCGAGCTCAGCTCGACTTCGCAGACCGAGATCAACCAGCCGTTCATCTCGATGGGCGCAAACGGCCAGCCGCTCCACATGGTCATGAAGCTGACCCGCGCCAAGCTGGAATCGCTGGTGGGCGACCTGATCAAGAAGTCGCTGAAGCCGTGCCAGGCCGCTCTGAAAGACGCCGGCATCTCGGCCAGCGACGTGGACGAGGTGGTTCTGGTCGGCGGTATGACCCGGATGCCCAAGGTCATCGAAGAGGTGACCAAGTTCTTCGGCAAGGAGCCGCACAAGGGCGTGAACCCGGATGAAGTGGTGGCCATGGGTGCCGCCATCCAGGCCGGTGTTCTGCAGGGCGACGTCAAGGACGTGGTTCTGCTGGACGTGACTCCGCTGAGCCTGGGCATCGAAACCCTGGGTGGCGTGTTCACTCGCCTGATCGACCGCAACACCACGATCCCGACGAAGAAGAGCCAGGTGTTCTCGACCGCCGAGGACAACCAGAACGCCGTGACCATCCGGGTGTTCCAGGGTGAGCGTGAAATGGCCGCGGACAACAAGATCCTGGGGCAGTTCAACCTTGAAGACATCCCGCCGGCCCCGCGCGGCATGCCGCAGATCGAAGTGACTTTCGACATCGATGCCAACGGCATTGTCTCGGTTTCGGCCAAGGACAAGGGCACCGGCAAGGAACAGAAGATCACCATCCAGGCCTCGGGCGGTCTGTCGGAAGAAGACATCGAGAAGATGGTCAAGGACGCCGAAGAGAACGCCGAAGCCGACAAGAAGCGCAAGGAGCTGGTCGAAGCCAAGAACCAGGCCGAAAGCCTCATCCACTCGACCGAAAAGTCGATGGAAGAGCATGGCGACAAGGTCGATCCGGCCACCATCGAGGCCATCGAACTCGCCATTGCCGCTCTGAAGGACGAGATCGAGTCGGACAATGCCGACAAGATCAAGTCCGGCATCCAGAACGTGACCGAGGCCGCCATGAAGCTGGGCGAGGCCATCTACAAGTCTCAGATGGAGGAGTCCGAGGATGAGCCGGCTGCGGCGGATGCTGGTCCGGATGCGGATGACATTGTCGACGCAGAGTTCGAGGATCTGGATGACGACAAGCGCAAATAACGGGTGAACCGGGCCAAGGCGGGCCGGTCCGGTTGCCGGGCCGGCCCGCATTCGTTGAGGCAGAAGGAAAAACCGATGTCAAAACGCGACTACTATGATGTGCTCGGCGTGTCCAAGGGCGCTTCTGCGGACGAGATCAAGAAAGCCTTTCGCAAGAAGGCCAAAGAGCTTCACCCGGATCGGAACAAGGACAATCCGAACGCCGAAGCACAATTCAAAGAGGCAAACGAAGCCTACGACGTTCTGAAGGACGCCGAAAAAAAGGCCGCCTATGACCGCTTTGGCCATGCCGCGTTCGAGAACGGCATGGGCGGCAGCGGTGCGCGTCCAGGTGGCGGCTTCGGTTCGGGCGACTTTTCCAGCGCCTTTTCGGATGTGTTCGACGATCTTTTCGGCGACTTCATGGGCAGCCGCGGTGGCGGCGGACGCCGAGCGGCGCGGGGCTCGGACCTGCGCTACAATCTGCGGGTGACGCTGGAAGAAGCCTATTCCGGGCTGCAAAAGACCATAAACGTCCCGACGGCGGTGGCCTGTTCCGCCTGCAACGGCACCGGCGCGGAAAGCGGGGTCGAACCTGCAACCTGTCCGACCTGTTCGGGCATGGGAAAGGTGCGCGCGCAACAAGGGTTCTTCACCGTCGAGCGAACCTGCCCGACCTGTTCGGGCATGGGTCAGATCATCAAGAACCCCTGCAAGTCCTGCCACGGTCAGGGCCGTGTGGAAAAGGACCGGGCATTGTCGGTCAACATCCCGGCCGGGGTGGAAACTGGCACCCGCATCCGTCTTGCCGGCGAAGGCGAGGCCGGTATGCGCGGCGGTCCGCCCGGCGATCTCTACATCTTTGTCGAGGTTGCGCCGCACCAGCTGTTCGAGAGGGACGGCTTGAACCTCTATTGCCGTGTTCCCGTCAGCATGGCCAAGGCGGCCCTGGGTGGCGCCATCGAGGTTCCGACGATCGACGGCGGCCGCGGCCGCGTGCAGATCCCGGCCGGGAGCCAGTCCGGCCGGCAGATGCGGTTGCGCGGTAAGGGGATGCCTGCCCTGCGCGGCGGCGGCGTCGGGGACATGTTCATCGAGTTGGCGGTGGAAACGCCGGTCAACCTGACCAGCCGGCAAAAGGAACTGCTGCGCGAATTCGAGGATTTGAGTGAGGACAACAACCCCGAGTCCAAAAGCTTCTTTTCGTCCGTCAAGTCGTTTTGGGACGGGATGAAAGGTTAGAAGATCCCGAATACAGATACAGGCCGGCCATGTGGGCCGGCCTTTTTTGGACCTATCAAACCGTCCCGTTTGGCCACATGTGCGACGCGATTGCCCCTTGATTCCCGGCGCCTCACCTGAGATTGTTGCTCCTACCGTTGGGGTGCCCCGTCTGGGGCTGAGAGGCGCTGTCGCGTCAACCCATCGAACCTGATCCGGGCAATACCGGCGGAGGGAACGGTCTCATCGCAAACAGACGTTTTCCAAGCCGCGTTGCCCATACGACGGAGCAACCGAATGGCACCTATCGCCCTGACAATTGCCGGGTCCGACAGTGGCGGTGGCGCCGGCATTCAGGCCGATCTCAAGGCGATGTCGGCGCTGGGCGTCTTTGGCGCGAGCGTCATCACCGCCGTGACCGCGCAGAACACCCAGGCGGTGACGGCGGTTCATGGCATTCCGGTGAACGTGATCCGGGCGCAGATCGATGCAGTGCTGTCCGATCTGGACGTGCGGGCGATCAAGATCGGAATGCTGGCGTCGCCCGAGATCATTCATGCAGTTGCCGAAGGGATTGCAGGATTCCGCGGGCCGATCGTGCTCGATCCCGTCATGATCGCAAAGTCCGGCGATGCCCTGTTGGCTGAGGAGGCGGTCCAGACCCTGCGCGAGGTTCTGCTGCCGCGGGCGACGGTGCTCACACCGAACCTGCCCGAGGCCGCGCGCCTGTTGAACTGCGCCGCGGCACGAACGCCCGCCGAGATGGCAGGGCAGGGTCAGGCGCTGCGGGGTCTCGGGGCCGGTGCGGTCCTCATGAAGGGCGGCCACGGCAATGGCGATACCTGCCACGATCTGCTCGTGACCGGCGACGCGCCCGCCGAATTCAAAGCACCCCGACAGAACACCAGGAACACCCACGGTACCGGCTGTACCCTGTCATCCGCCATTGCCGCAGGACTGGCGAAAGGACTGACCCTCGGCGACGCCGTGGCCGAAGCGCACGAATACTTGCAAGGTGCCATCGCGCGGGCCGATCTCTTGGCCATCGGGCGCGGCCACGGACCGGTTCACCACTTCCACAGGGTCTGGTCCTCATGACAAAGTTTTCGGTCATAGGCGCGGGCGTTGCCGGGCTGGCGGTCGCAACCGAACTGGTGTCACGCGGCGCGCAGGTCGATCTGTACGACCCCGGCGGTCGCCCGGGTCCGCATGGCTGTTCCTGGTGGGCGGGTGGAATGCTGGCCCCCTGGTGCGAATACGAGAACGCCGAAGAGCCGGTTTTGCGCCTCGGCCAACAGGCCATCGACTGGTGGGCGGACAAGACACGGGTCATGCGCCGTGGCACGCTGGTCGTTGCTATGACGCGCGACCTGCCCGATCTTCGCCGTTTCGCCCGCAGGACCGAAGCGTATCGGGAGGTCGAGTCCGAAGAAATAGCCGAATTGGAGCCGGATCTGGCGCGATTCACCAAGGGGCTGTTTTTTCCGAACGAGGCGCATCTGGATCCACGCAAGGCGCTTGGGGATCTGCATCGCCGTCTGACCGAGAACGGCGTGGCCTTCCATGGCCGGCCCGCGCCGCGGAACCTGGAAAACGCCATCGACTGCCGGGGATTTCACGCCCGCGACCTCCTGCGCGACCTGCGCGGCGTCAAGGGCGAGATGCTGGTCATCCGCTGTCCTGATGTCCACCTGACACGCCCGGTGCGCCTGTTGCATCCGCGAATACCGCTATATGTCGTGCCGCGCGGCAATGGCATCTACATGCTGGGCGCGACCATGATCGAGGCCGAGGACAGCAGCCGCATCACCGCCCGGTCGCTGCTCGAACTGCTGAGCGCGGCCTATGCGCTGAACCCGGCCTTCGGTGAGGCCGAGATACTGGAAACCGGCGTCGATCTGCGGCCCGCCTTTCCCGACAACCTGCCGCGGGTCCGCCGCCTGGGACGGACGATCTACGCCAATGGCCTCTATCGCCACGGCTATCTGTTGGCTCCGGCTCTGGCACGCGATGTCGCCGACCTGGCGCTGGACGGCAAACATTCGGAGATGGTCGATGAAGATCGTGCTTAACGGCGAAACCCGCGACGTGCGGGCCGGGACTCTGTCCGAACTTCTGGAGGAATGCGGAATGTCGGGCCGGGTCGCAACCGCCGTCAATGAAACGTTCATTCCGGTGCCACTGCGCGGCGGTCATCGTTTGCAGGACGGCGACCGGGTCGAGGTTCTGGCGCCGATGCAGGGGGGATGAGGATGCGGACATTCTATGGCGTCGAACTGTCCAACCCGCTAATGCTGGGAACAGCGCAATATCCCAGTCCGGCCATTCTGGAGCAGGCGTTCCGCCAAAGCGGCGCGAGTGTCGCCACGGTTTCGCTGCGACGTGAAGGGGCGGGCGGCTCAGGACAGGCGTTTTGGTCCATGATCCGCGATCTGGGAGTCCGCGTCCTGCCCAACACCGCCGGATGCCACACGGTCAAAGAGGCCGTGACCACCGCGCATATGGCGCGCGAGGTGTTCGATACGCCGTGGATCAAGCTGGAACTCATCGGACATACCGACAGCCTGCAACCCGACGTCTTTCAGTTGGTCGAGGCTGCCCGGATCCTGTCCAATGACGGCTTCCAGGTTTTTCCCTACACGACCGAAGATCTGATCGTAGCCGAACGACTGCTGGCGGCCGGCTGCGAAGTGCTCATGCCCTGGGGCGCTCCCATTGGCTCGGGACGCGGGTTGATCAACGAATATGCCCTGCGAGCCCTGCGCGCCGCTTTTCCGGATGTCCCGCTGGTCGTCGATGCCGGGATCGGCTTGCCCAGCCATGCGGCGCGCGCGATGGAACTGGGCTTTGACGCGGTGCTGCTCAACACCGCCGTGGCCCGCGCCGGTGACCCGGTCGGAATGGCCCGGGCCATGGCCTTGGCCGTCGAGGCAGGAAAAGCGGCGCATCAGGCCGACCCGATCGAGGCGCGCGACATGGCGGCGCCATCGACGCCGGTCATCGGAAAGGCGTTCCTGTCATGACGCTGGACAGATTCTATCCCATATTCGACCATCCGGACTGGCTGCGCCGGATGCTGCCCTTGGGCGTGAAGCTCGTGCAATTGCGGATCAAGGAGCAGCCTGCGGCGGTCATTCGCGCGCATGTCACCGCCTCGCGCGACCTGTGTAGGCAGCATGGTGCGGTGCTTGTCGTCAACGACCATTGGCAGGCGGCCATCGATTCAGGGGTGGAGTGGGTACACCTTGGTCAGGAAGATCTGGACGCCGCGGACATCCCGGCAATCCGGAAAGCGGGTCTGAAACTGGGTGTTTCGACCCATGACGACGACGAGTTGGAGCGTGCCCTGGCGCTGGATCCGGACTATGTGGCGCTTGGTCCGGTCTATCCGACCATCCTGAAGAAGATGAAATGGCACCAACAGGGCCTGCCCCGCGTGACCGAATGGAAGCGGCGCATCGGTTCGGTTCCACTGGTGGCGATTGGCGGCATGAGTGTCGCGCGCGCGCCGGAGGTCTTCGCGGCGGGGGCGGATGTCGTTTCGGTCGTCACCGACATCACTCTGAATACCGACCCCGAACGGCGTGTGCGGCAATGGATCGGGCTGACGCGATGACCCGCTATGCCCGTCAGATGATCCTGCCCGAGGTAGGCCCTCAAGGCCAGGCGCGGCTTGCGGCTGCGCGGGTTCTGGTCGTGGGCGCGGGCGGATTGGCCGCGCCGGTTCTTCCGCTGCTGGCGGGGGCCGGCATCGGGCATCTGACGATTGTCGATGGGGATACGGTCGAGCTTTCGAATCTGCACCGTCAAACCCTGTTCACCGAGCAGGACTGCGGCCGGCCCAAGGCGATCACGGCTGCGGCGCGGTGCCGTGCGATCAACGCGGATGTCACCGCAGAAGCGTGCGTTCAGCTTCTGAACCCGGAAAACGCTCCGGTGCTCGTGCGCGAGGCGGATCTCGTACTGGACTGTGCCGACAGTTATGCGGCGAGCTATCTGCTCAGCGATACCTGCCTTGCGCAGGGCAGACCGCTGATCAGCGCCTCGGTGCTGGGGCTGTCGGGATATGTGGGCGGGTTCTGCGGAACGGCCCCTTCGCTGCGCGCGGTATTTCCGGATGCGCCTGCCAGCATGGCCAGCTGTGCATCGGCAGGCGTTTTGGGACCGGTCGTGTCAATGATCGGTGCGCTACAGGCGCAGATGGCGCTGGGCGTGTTGCTGGGGCTTAATCCGAGCCCGCTGGGGCAAGTGGTGCGCTTCGATGCCAAGTCCCTGCACAGCAACAGTTTTCGCTTTGATTCGGCGCCGGAGCCTGAGCGCGGGTTTGCGTTTGCCGCGCGGTCTCAACTGTGCGACGCGGACGCCATATTCGAGTTGCGCGACGCGGAAGAAGCGCCGGTGCCGTTCCACCCGCGCGCCCGCCGGATTGCGTCCGGGCAACTTCCCGATCCGCTGCCCGATACCGGCACCCGGCTTGTACTGTGCTGCGCCTCCGGTTTGCGGGCGTGGAGAACGGCAGAGAAAATTCAGGAAACCTGGCCGGGCGAGATCGTTCTCGTCGCGGCCGCAACGGCATGACCAGAAGGAAACGCGACTCATGAAGAAACTATTTATTGCACTGGCCTTGCTGGCTGCAACGCCGGCCATGGCCACCGACAAGATGACCCTGCTGCTGGACTGGTTCATCAACCCGGATCACGGCCCCATCATCATCGCGGAGCAGAACGGGTATTTCGACGAACAGGGGCTCGAGATCGAAATCGTGCCACCCGCCGACCCTTCAGCACCGCCGCGTCTGGTGGCCGCGGGTCAGGCGGATCTGGCGGTGTCCTATCAGCCGCAGCTGCATCTTCAGATCCATGAAGGCCTGCCTCTGAAACGGGTGGGGACGCTTGTGGCGACGCCGCTCAATTGCCTGCTGGTTCTCAAGGACGGTCCGATCAAGACCTTGGCGGATCTCAAGGGCAAGAAGATCGGATTCTCGGTCGCCGGTGTAGAAGAGGCGATTCTGACCGCGATGCTGGGTGCGCACGGCATTTCGCTGGACGATATCGAGATGATCAACGTCAACTTCTCCCTGTCGCCGGCGCTGATGTCGGGCCAGGTGGACGCGGTGATCGGCGCATTCCGGAACTTCGAGTTGAACCAGATGGATATCGAAGGTGTTCCAGGCCGCTGCTTCTACATCGAGGAAGAAGGCGTACCGCCCTATGACGAACTGATCTATGTCGCGAATCCGGAAACCATGGATGCCGACAAGATCGCCCGCTTTCTCGCCGCCACCGAAAAGGCCACACAGTTCATCGTCAATCACCCGGTCGAAAGCTGGGAGATCTTCGCCGCAACCTCGACCGAGTTGCAGGATGAGCTGAACAAACGCGCCTGGACCGATACCCTGTCGCGCTTTGCGCTGCGTCCCGCTGCTTTTGACGCGGGCCGCTATGCCCGGTTCGAGACGTTTCTCAAGGACGCTGGCCTGATCGACAGCATAAATCCGGTTGGGGCCATCGCCGTGGATGTGACCGCGAAATGAACACTCTGGACCAAGCCGCACGCTTTGAACGGCCGAGCGATCCGGTGGCGGGCTATGGCCGGGCGTTCGGCCTGTTGCGTGCGACGACGGGCGCGGCGTGGCGGGACTATACCCATCATGCCTTCGTCGAGGGCATGAAGGATGGAACGCTGCCGCGCGCGGCGTTCCTGCATTACCTTCGGCAGGACTACGTTTTCCTGACCCACTTCTCGCGGGCCTGGGCTCTGGCGGTGGTGAAATCCGAAACGCATGAGGAAATGCTGGCGGCGGCACGCACCGTGAACGGCCTTGTCAGCGAGGAAATGAAGCTGCATATCGCGATCTGCGAAGCAGCGGGGATACCCCGCGACGAGCTGTTCGCAACTCCCGAAAGGCCGGAAAACCTTGCCTACACGCGATATGTGCTGGAGGCGGGGTACAGTGGCGATCTGCTGGACCTGCTTTGCGCCTTGGCGCCCTGCGTGATGGGCTATGGCGAAATCGGCGTTCGCTTGGCAGGTGAGGCAACTTCAGACACATATCGCGACTGGATCAAGACCTATGCCGGGGAGGACTACCAGTCTGCTTGCCGGGCCGTGGGCGAGATGCTCGATGCGGCTCTGACGCGCCGGATCGGGACCGAGTTCGCGGTTTCGCCGCGCTGGCCGCGCCTCTGCGCGACCTTTCGGACGGCTACGGCGTTGGAAGTGCAGTTCTGGCAGATGGGCCTGACTCCGTGACATCCGCACCCGGCATCACTGTCCAGGGCCATGCCACCATCGACGGCGCACCGCTCTTTGCGCCGCTGTCGTTGTCTTTGGAAGCCGGGCGCTGGACCTGCCTGCTTGGGGGTTCGGGTGTCGGAAAATCCACTGTTCTTCGGCTGATTGCCGGTCTTCAGACCGGGGCGGAGTTCGTTGGAACGGTGACGGCAAGCGACGGGGCGCAGGTGATCCCGCGCGTGGCCTACATGGCACAGGACGATCTGTTGCTGCCTTGGGCGAGCGTCCGCCGAAACATCGCCCTCGGCGCGCGCTTGCGTGGGGAAAGGACGGATGAGTCCCGTCTGGACCACCTTTTGGCCAGGGTGCGTCTGACCGAACATGCCAGCAAGAAGCCCGACGAGCTTTCCGGCGGCCAGCGGCAGCGCGTTGCGCTGGCGCGGACGTTGATGGAGGACAAACCGGTCATCCTGCTGGACGAACCCTTTTCGGCGCTCGATGCGCGAACCCGCGCGGACATGCAGGATCTGGCGGTCGAACTGCTCGACGGGCGGACGGTTCTGCTGGTAACGCACGATCCGGGCGAAGCCGCCCGTTTGGGCCATTCCATCGTGGTGATGTCCCATGACGGGCTAACGAGTTGTCAGCCTCCGTCACACCGCCCCCCGCGCCAGGTGGACGACCTTGAAACCTTGGCGACGCAGGGCGCGTTGTTGCGTCTGCTGCGCGAGGAGGTGGCATGAGATACCTTGCCGCGCTCGGCGCAACGCTATTCGCGCTCGGCCTGTGGCAGCTGATCGTCAGCCTGACGGGATTGCCGCGGTTCATCCTGCCCGGGCCATTTGTTGTCGCCGAAGCCTGGTGGGACAACAGGTGGGTAATCGCGGAACACACGATCATCACCGCACAAGAGGTTCTGATCGGCTTGGCCCTAGGCGCCCTTCTGGGGGCCGCGACCGCGCTGCAACTGGCGACTTCCCGGATCGCGCGGGCCTTGGTGCAGCCGATGCTTGTGTTCACTCAGGCCCTGCCGGTATTCGCCCTGGCGCCGATCCTGACGCTCTGGCTGGGTTATGGGCTGTGGTCCAAGGTCGCGATGGCGGTGCTGATCATCTATTTTCCCGTCACGTCCTCGTTCTTTGACGGTTTGATGCGGACGCCGCAGGGCTATCTGGATCTGGCCCAGACCATGCAGGCCAACCGGCGGGCGATCCTGTGGCACATCCGGATACCTGCGGCGCTGCCATCGCTGGCCTCGGGCCTGCGTCTGGCAGCGGTCTATGCGCCGATCGGCGCGGTGATTGGCGAATGGGTCGGATCATCGCAGGGTCTGGGGTATCTGATGCTGCTGGCCAACGGGCGAGCCAAGACGGATCTGATGTTTGCGGCCATGCTGACTCTCGGCGTCTTTTCGGTGTTGCTGCATTTCGCGATGCGCAAGGCGACGGCCCGCATGGCCGGAGAGCGGCGTTAACCACCCGGAAACCGATTCGGCCGCAGGGTCGGAGCATGAGATCCGATGCGTTTTCCGAAGCTCCCACGCTCTTTGATGCGGACGAAGCGGTTGCGGCGCCGCTGCCTTCGGGGCGGTTGCCCTCGTATATCAAGGATCACCGCAAGCGACTGCGCGAAAGGTTCATGGCAGGCGGTGCCGCGGCCATGCCGGACTACGAATTGCTGGAATTGGTGCTGTTCCGCGCGATCCCGCGCCAGGATGTGAAACCCTTGGCGCGGCGGTTGATGGATACGTTCGGCGATTTCAACCGCATACTCACCGCTCCGGTCGAAAGGTTGCGCGCGGTCAAGGGCGTCGGGGAAAGCGTGATCACCGACCTGAAGATTCTCGAAGCGTGCGCCCATCGCATGGCGCGGGCCAGAGTCATGCAGCGCCATGTGATCTCCAGTTGGGATGCGCTGCTCGATTATTGCCATACGACCATGGCCCACCGCGAGACCGAGCAGTTCCGGGTCTTTTTCCTGGACCGCAAGAACGTGCTGATCGCGGATGAAGAACAGGCGCGGGGAACGGTCGATCACGTTCCGGTCTACCCGCGCGAGGTTGCAAAGCGCGCCCTGGAGTTGAATGCGTCGGCGCTGATCCTGGTGCACAATCACCCGTCCGGTGATCCCACGCCGTCGCAATCGGACATCGACATGACCCGCCAGATCGAGAACGCCTGTTCCGCGCTGGGGCTGACTCTGCACGATCATCTGATCATCGGGAAATCGGCGGAACTGAGTTTTCGTTCCGAAGGCTATCTTTGACCAATAGTTGCGGGTCCGGTCAGCGGACCCATACTTCGACCCGGCGGTTTACCTGACGGCCCCAGTCGCTGTCGTCGCAGGCCATTGGCAGGGCCTCGCCAAAGCCTTCGACACTGATTTCGACGCTGTCGGGAAGACCGGTTTCGATAGCCGACAGGACTTCGTCGCGGACCGCTTCGGCGCGTTTTCGGGCGATCGCTGCATTTCCGGTGGCCGGACCTTCGCCGTCGCTGAATCCGACAAAGGCCAGGTGGCGGGCGTCGTAGTCGCCGGTTTCCAGAGCACGGGCCAGTTGCAAGACGTTCGAGCGGGATTGCGCATCTGGCCGCGCCGACCCGGCCTCGAAACGGAACGAGGTGGTCAGGCGTGCCATCGGTTTCAACGTCGCGATCAGACGCTGCATTTCGGCCAGACCGACCTCCTGGCCCGCCGAGGCGATGGCGTTCGCCAGGCGGTCTCCTTGAGCGCCGATCCCTATCAACTCCGGAGTCTGGTCCACGAAACCCGCCCGCCTTATGACGATCTGGGCGGCCGGGCTGCGGCTGTAGACCAGAAAATCCCTTGCAATCTTGGGCAGACGCCGCGCCGGAAGGTACAGAAACATCGGCGCGGTCAGCGGATAATCCTCGGTCTTGATGGTCCAGCGCGAGGCCGACAGGGAAAACCCACACTCGCCGGTGAGCGTCAGCGCGCGCGCAGGTCTTGTCTCGGCAAAGCTGGCAATGCCGATCCCGAAGGGATCGGCCGCCACGGCGCGCGCCAACTGGCTGGTTCGGCCATGGCGCGTGACATTGGCGGCAACGGGCAGGCCGGCCGGCTTGAGCAAACGGTCCTCGACGGCTTGCGACAGTCCGGAGCCGGAATGGGGCAGATGCAGCGCGACAGGCGCGTCCGGGCCGCCCAGATCCGCCCAGTTGGTGATCTGGCCGGCAAAAACCTGTGCAAGCTGCGGCAAAGAAATGGTTTGAACCGGGTTTGCGGACGACACTACAGGAACCATCGCGTCCAGGGCCAGCACGCGGCTGCGGTTGGGTTCGGTCATGTCACCCATTCCGGCCTCGTGCAACAACTGCCGTTCTTCGGGCCGGATTTCGCGCAGGGCCATCACGATATCCGCCTCATGCGCCAGAAGGTCGGCGAAACCCTCGTCGGTATTGCCGACCCGAAACGTGAACCGCGCCAGAGGTGCCGAGCTGCGCGTCTGGTAAAGGCTGTAGACAAAGTGCCGTTCGTCATGCGTTTCGCGCCGGGTCTGAAACCCGTGCCGCAGGGCAAATCCTTCGACGAGCGCCGGCAGCAGGACTTCGGCCATCGTCGAGGAGCCGGCGAATGTGATCTCGGCGACGTACTCGGTCAGATTCGGGCAAGCGGGGCCGTCGCAAGTCACGCCCGACCCGTCCACGGTCAGTTCGCCGAATTGCGTGTCCACCCGATAGAACTCGCCGTCAAAGCTCAGAAACGTGCCCGAGATTTCAACCTTGCCATCGCGCGATGTCAGGGTGATGTCCTGCGCCAGGGCCGAACCGATCGGGACAAGAGCGGAAAGTGCGGCGATTGCCGCCGCACGGAGCCAGTTCATGCGAAACCTGATGTTGCCTGCGTCTACCTGGCGGCGATTTTCAGGTCTTGGAACAGATTATTCAACACCAGAAATTCACCGACAGATGCACAATCCGGCATCGGCAGCACCAGATCGCGCGAGCGCAGCGCATTGTCCCGCAGAATGAAGGATTGCGCGTTTGCCGGCCGGCCGCAATTGGCCTCGGTCACTTCCGCCTCGACCGTCACTTCGATGGTGCCGCTCTTGTCCACGGATCGGGACGGGAAGGAGTAGATTTCGACCATTTGTGCGCCGGGTACGTCCTCGTTGCCAAGGTGCACGACCTGGCCCAAGCCCTTGGCACCTTGGTCGGCCCATACATGACCTTCCTCGCCATAGCTTGCGCCAAACTCCAGGGCGTGGATCTGAAACCGGGTCTTTCCGCGCCATTGCAGTGCGATCCGGTCATAGGCCTGCAGGCCCTGAACAAGCGTCGAGGCGACCGCGCCCTTGTTGTCATCGAAGGCCACGATGAAGACGGCCCTTTCGGACAGCACGGGTATGGTCAGGGCCAGCCGGCCATCGGCATCCATCGACTCG
The DNA here is from genome assembly GCF_059613135.1 of Ruegeria sp. BHSB196. Lineage (NCBI taxonomy): Bacteria > Pseudomonadati > Pseudomonadota > Alphaproteobacteria > Rhodobacterales > Roseobacteraceae > Ruegeria > Ruegeria sp. BHSB196. Next base: position 14,928 of record NZ_JBXWRY010000013.1, on the reverse strand, counting down.
GTCAGCATGAGCCCGTTGTGATGGATGGTGACGCGCTGATCCTTGTGACACGGGGCCTCGACCGAAAGGCGGACGCTGGCCATCGGCGCGGCCTCGGCCGTTGCCTCGACCTTGCAGTTCACGTGAGTGGCGCGCGTGACCGCACCCGGCGCGGCCCGTGCGGGTTCTTCGGGCGCAGTGACCTTTTTGGACTGTTCGGATTGCACCGAGGTCAGGGTCACTTTCTTGAGCCCGGGGATCGTGATCGGCTGCGCGCCGGTTGCCTCGAACGGCAGCAGGGACGCGGATTGCGTCGCACCCTCGGAGGCATAGTCCCGCTCGGCGCTTTTTTGCATGAAGTAGCCGGTCGCCAGCGCACAGCTGACGGTTCCGCCTATCATCAATATCCGTCTCCAAAGCTCCATTGGACATCCCCTTCGTTTCCGGAGCGAAGACAAAGGTCGTAAACAAAGACGGCCAATATGTGGCCGCCCTTGGGAGTGTTTTTGTCTCTTTGAAGGCGTCGTTCAGATCAGCCGTCCGTGGCAGTGTTTGAACTTCTTTCCCGAACCGCAGGGACATCTGTCATTGCGTGACGGGTTGCCCCAGGTCGTTGGATCGTCCTCGACGAAACCGGGACGGGCATCGCCCGAGGCAGCGGCTTCGGCCACCGCTTCGGCCCGTTCGCCGGCCTGTTGCAGTTGCGCCTGTTGCGCCGCCATCTGCGCCAGCATCTGCCGCTGTTCTTCCTCGGTAAGTGGCCGGATTCGCGACAATTGCTGCGTCACGGTCTCGCGCAAGCCGTCGAGCATGGATTCGAACAGTTGAAAGGCTTCGTTCTTGTATTCGTTAAGCGGATCGCGCTGGGCATAGCCGCGGAACCCGACCACCGAACGCAGGTGTTCAAGAGTCAGAAGATGTTCGCGCCATTTGGTGTCGATGGTTTGCAGCAAGACCTGCTTTTCGATGTTGCGCATGTTCTCGGGGCCGAAATCAACGGCCTTCTTGGCCATCATCTCATCGGCCGCCTTGATCAACCGCTCACGGATTTCGTCGTCATCCACGCCGTCTTCGGCCGCCCAGTCCTGAACCGGAACGTCCACGCCCAGCTTGTCGATCACGGCTGCATGCAGCCCGTCGGTGTCCCATTGGTCGGCATAGGTCTTGGGCGGCATGTAGTGGTCGATCAGGTCGTCGATGACCTGTTCGCGCATGTCCGACACGATCTCGGACAGGTCTTCGGCCGACATGATCTCGCGGCGTTGGCTGAAGATCACCTTGCGCTGGTCGTTCATCACATCGTCGAACTTCAGCACGTTCTTTCGCATGTCAAAGTTGCGGCCCTCGACCTTGGCCTGCGCGCGTTCGAGCGACTTGTTGACCCAAGGGTGCACGATGGCTTCGCCTTCCTGCATGCCCAAGGTTGTCAGAACCTTGTCCAGCCGCTCGGACCCGAAGATGCGCATCAGATCGTCTTCGAGGCTCAGGTGGAACACCGTGCGCCCCGGATCGCCCTGACGGCCGGAACGGCCCCGCAGCTGGTTGTCGATGCGGCGGCTTTCATGCCGTTCCGAGGCCATGACGAACAGGCCCCCGGCCTCGATCACCTTTTGCTTTTCCTCGGCATGGTGCGCTTCTTCGGCGGCGCGCAGTTCGGCAGGGTCGGCATCGGGGTTCTCGGCGATCGCGGCGAGCACCTTCAACTCGACATTGCCGCCCAGCTGAATGTCCGTCCCGCGGCCGGCCATGTTGGTGGCGATGGTCACGGCCCCAAGCCGGCCGGCCTCGGCCACGATCTGCGCTTCCTTTTCGTGCTGGCGCGCGTTCAGAACATTGTGCTCGATGCCTTCCTTGGTCAGCATCTGGCTCAGCATCTCGGACTTTTCGATCGAGGTGGTGCCGACCAGCACCGGCTGGCCCTTTTCGTTCGCCTTCTTGATCTCCTTGATCATCGCCGCGTATTTCTCGGCGGTCGTGCGATAAACCTGGTCGTCCTCGTCCAGACGGGCAATCGGCATGTTGGTCGGCACTTCGACCACGCCGAGACCGTAGATCTCGCGGAATTCCTCGGCTTCTGTCAACGCTGTGCCGGTCATGCCCGACAGCTTGTCGTAGAGACGGAAGTAGTTCTGGAACGTCACGCTGGCCAGCGTCACGTTTTCAGGCTGGATCTGCACGCCTTCCTTGGCCTCGATCGCCTGGTGCAGCCCGTCCGACAGTCGCCGCCCCGGCATCATGCGGCCCGTGAATTCGTCGATCAGCACCACGTTGCCATCGCGCACGATATAGTCCTTGTCGCGCTGGAACAGTTTGTGCGCACGCAGTCCCTGATTGACGTGGTGCACGATGGTCGTGCTTTCCGGATCATAGAGCGAGTGCCCCTCAGGCAGCAGATTGCGCTCCAGCAGCAACTGCTCCAGAAACTCGTTGCCCTCGTCGGTGAAGGTCACGTTGCGGGACTTTTCGTCCAGCGAATAGTGGTCGTCCTGAAGCGACGGGATCAGTTCGTCGATGGCGGTGTAGAGGTCGGACCGGTCCTGCGACGGCCCCGAGATGATCAGCGGCGTGCGTGCCTCGTCGATCAGGATCGAGTCGACCTCGTCCACGATGGCGAAATTGTGGTGCTTTTGATAGACCTCGTTCAGGTCCGCCTTCATGTTGTCGCGCAGATAGTCAAAGCCCAGTTCGTTGTTGGTGGCATAGGTCACGTCGCTGGAATAGGCCGCCATCTTTTCGGCGTCGGGTTGACCGGACCAGATCACGCCCGTGGTCATGCCGACGGTGCCAAAAACCTTGCCCATCCATTCGGCGTCCCGCTTGGCAAGGTATTCGTTGACCGTGACGATGTGCACGCCCTTGCCGGTCAGCGCGTTGAGATAGGCCGGAAAGGTCGCGACCAGCGTCTTGCCTTCACCGGTCTTCATTTCCGAGATGTTGCCCTGATGCAGGAAGATGCCGCCCAGCAGCTGCACGTCAAAGGCCCGCAGACCCAGGGCGCGCTTGGCGGCTTCGCGCACGTTGGCGAAGGCTTCGGGCAACAGATCGTCCAGGCTTTCGCCGTCCAGCGCACGCTTGCGCAACTCTTCGGTTTTCTCTTTCAGCGCGTCATCCGACAGCTTTTCATACTCGGGCTCCAGCGCATTGATCTTTTCGACCAGCGGGCGGGTCGCCTTGATCTTGCGGTCATTCGGCGTCCCGAACACCTTTTTGGCGAGCGTTCCGAGTCCCAGCATGTTCACTCCAGCGGATCTGTTCTTGTCGAGGTTGCGACAGGCTTGCCCGCCCTGCGCGCAACCCATAGATACGGGGAGTGAAAGGCGGTCCTGTCCAAGGCTTCAAGCGATGTAAGCGGCGGGCCAAAGAGTGTCAACGCCGCGCCCGGTCGCGGCAAGAGAATAGGATGATTCCATGCCCAAAGGCCTCACAATTCTGCCATCGCTGGCGCTTGCCGCAGTCCTGGCCATGCCGCTGGCAGCCGAACCCAAGGCCGACGCCGATACGGTGGTGGCTGTCGTCAATGGCGACGAGATCACGCTGGGGCACATGATCATCGCCCGTGCGACCCTGCCGCGCCAGTATCAGGAGCTTGACGACAAGGTTCTGTATGACGCGATCCTGGACCAGCTGGTGCAGCAGACTCTGCTGAAGCAGGCGCAGGGCGGCGCCGTGCCCAAGCACGTGGCGCTGGCGCTGGAGAACGAAACCCGCTCATTGCTGGCGGCGGAAACCATCGAGGACATCTCGGAGGAGGCGCTGACGGACGACGCGATTCGGTCCGCCTATGACGAACAGTATGGCGACGGCTTCGGCGGCGACGAATACAACGCTTCCCACATCCTCGTGGAGACCGAAGAGGAGGCCAAGGCCATCAAGGCCGATCTGGATGCCGGGGCCGATTTCGCGGAAACCGCCAAGGAAAAATCGACCGGCCCGTCCGGGCCGAACGGCGGTGAACTGGGTTGGTTCGGCGCTGGCGCGATGGTGCCCGAATTCGAACAGGCGGTGGTTGCACTGGAAAAGGGCCAGATCTCCGAACCGGTGCAGACCCAGTTCGGTTGGCACATCGTGATCCTGAACGACAAGCGGCAGGCCAAGGCGCCCGAGTTCGAACAGGTGCGTGGCGAGATTGCCTCGAAGATCCAACAGGATGCGATCCAGGCGCGACTCGACACCCTCACCGATGCGGCCCAGATCGAACGCCCTCAGCTGGAAGGTGTGGGTCCGGAAATCCTGCGTCAGTTGGACCTCGTTCAGGAGTAAGGCGGCATGGCCAAGATCACCAAGGTCTCGCCGCTGGCCCCGGCCGGATTTCCCGATCTGCCGCCCATCGCGGGTGTGCGGTTTGCCTCGATCGCGGCGGGGGTTCGGTATCAAGGGCGCACGGATGTCATGTTGGCCGTCATGGATTCGGGCACCTCGGTGGCTGGCGTGTTCACACGGTCCGCGACCCGCGCGGCGCCGGTTCTGGATTGCCAGAACAAGATTGGCGGCGACAGCACCGGCCCGGCTGCGATTCTGGTGAATTCCGGCAATGCCAACGCGTTTACGGGGCATCGCGGGCAGGAATCGGTTGCGGCAGTGACACAGGCCGTGTCGGACGCGACAGGTGTACCGGCCTCGCGCGTGTTCACATCCTCGACCGGCGTCATTGGTGAGCCGCTGCCGCACGAACGTATCGTGGCGAAACTGGACGAGCTCAACGCGGCGCTGCGGCCGGATGCGCTGAAAGAGGCGGCCGAAGCCATCATGACCACCGACACCTTTCCAAAAGGTGCCAGCGCAGGAGTGGATCTGGATGGCAAGCCCGTTTCGATTGCCGGAATCGCCAAGGGATCGGGGATGATTGCCCCGGATATGGCGACGATGCTTGTCTACGTCTTCACCGATGCCAAGGTTGAACACGCCGAGTTGCAACGGCAGCTGAGCGAAATCACGGAGCGCACGTTCAACTGCATCACCGTGGACAGCGACACGTCCACCTCTGACAGCCTGTTGTTGTGTGCAACTGGCGCATCCGGTGTTGACGCGAGCGGCAGTGTCGCATTCGCGCGCGCGCTGGAGGCGGTGATGCTGGACCTGGCGCAGCAGGTCGTGAAAGACGGTGAGGGTGCGACCAAATTCGTCGAGATCCGCGTGACCGGTGCAGCCTCGGACGCCGATGCCAAGGTGCATGGGCTGTCCATCGCCAACTCGCCGCTGGTCAAGACTGCGATTGCCGGAGAAGACCCGAACTGGGGCCGAATCGTGATGGCGATCGGGAAATCCGGCGCGGCCGCGGACCGGGATCGGCTGAGCATTTCCTTCGGCGATATCCTGGTTGCCGAAAAGGGTTGGGTCAACCCGACCTATCGCGAGGCAGACGCCGCCGCGTATATGAAGGGGCAGGAATTGGTGATTGCCGTCGATCTGGGCCTGGGCCAGGGCAAGGCCACGATCTGGACCTGCGACCTGACCCATGGATATATCGAGATCAACGCGGATTACAGGTCGTGAAGACGGTTCTCGTCTCAGCCGTCGCCTTGATTGACGTGGACGGCCGGGTGCTGCTGGCGCAGCGGCCCGAGGGCAAGTCGTTGGCCGGGTTGTGGGAGTTTCCGGGTGGCAAGGTCGAAGCCGGTGAAACGCCGGAGACGGCTTTGATCCGAGAGCTTGAGGAAGAGCTCGGGATCAACACATGGGCGTCATGTCTTGCCCCGCTGACCTTTGCCAGCCACAACTATGACGACTTTCACTTGCTGATGCCGCTGTTCGCCTGCCGCAAATGGGAGGGCATTGCGCAATCGCGCGAGGGGCAGAACCTCAAATGGGTTCGCGCCAATGAACTGCGCGATTATCCGATGCCGCCGGCGGACATTCCCTTGATCCCGATCTTGCGAGAATGGTTGTAAAAAGCGCGGCCGCGCAAACGGAAGCTGCATACCAAGAGTGTGGCCGCTTTGGAATTAATCCTTCGCTCAAAGAATTAATTACAAAACTGCTTGTGTTTAGAGTATGATCGCAGCTGTCCGATTTTGTGGGGGAGGGGCGAACATGCTTCGAACCATTACTATTGGCAGTTGCGTATTCGTGCAGGGAACATTCGTCCGGTTATTGGCTGACGGGCGTATCGCGGTGCGGGATGGGAAGAAACTGTTTTTCGGTCGCCCCGTCCTTTCGGCGAAAACGAAAGAGAAAACCGGCACCACTCAGGATTGATCTGGCGGTCATGCGACCGGCCCAGAAAGCAAACGGCGGCCCGATTTGGACCGCCGCTTGGGATTCATCGGGCAAAGCCTCAGTCAAGAGTTCGCGTAACTTCCTCGCGCTCGAAAATCTCGATCACGTCGCCTGCGCGAATGTCGTCGTAGTTTTCGAACGCCATACCGCATTCCTGACCTGACTGCACTTCGGCCACTTCGTCCTTGAAACGTTTCAGGGTCTTCAGCGTGCCCTCGTGGATCACCACGTTGTCGCGCAGCAGCCGGACGCCGGCCGAGCGGCGGGCAACGCCCTCGGTGACAAGGCAGCCGGCCACCTTGCCGACGCCCGAGACCTTGAAGACTTCCTTGATCTCGGCATAGCCGATGAACTTTTCGCGGATCTCTGCGCTCAGCAGGCCGGATGCGGCGGCTTTCACGTCATCCACCAGATCGTAGATCACCGAGTAGTATCGGATTTCCACACCCTTCTGGTTCGCCGTGTTCCGGGCCGAGGCATTGGCCCGAACATTGAAGCCAAAGACCGGGGCGCCCGAGGCTTCGGCCAGGCCGATATCGGTTTCGGTGATCGCGCCGACGCCCGAATGCAAGACCCTGACGCGCACCTCGTCATTGCCGATCTTTTCCATCGCCTGCACGATGGCCTCGGCCGAGCCCTGCACGTCAGCTTTGACCAGAATCGGCAGTTCGGCCACGTTCTCGTCTTCCTTGGCCTTCTGCATGAGCTGTTCGAGGGTGGTCGCCGCGCCCGCGGCCGCACGTTTGTCCTTGGCGACCTGAGCGCGGTACTCCGCGATCTCGCGGGCCTGCGCCTCGGTGTCGGTGACGTTCAGAACGTCACCGGCCTCGGGTGTGCCATTGAGGCCAAGAACCTCGACGGGCACCGACGGGCCGGCCTCCTTGACGCGCTCGCCCTTGTCGTTGATCAGCGCGCGGACCTTGCCGTACTGCTCGCCCACGACAAAGATGTCGCCCTGGTGCAGGGTGCCGTTCTGCACCAGCACCGTCGCCACCGGGCCACGGCCCACGTCAAGCTGCGCTTCGATCACGGCGCCTTGCGCGGCGCGGTTCGGGTTTGCCTTGAGCTCCAGGATCTCGGCCTGCAGCGCGATGGCTTCCAGCAGGTCGTCCAGACCCTGGCCGGTCATCGCCGAAACCTCGACATCCTGAACGTCGCCGGACATCTTTTCGACGATCACCTCGTGCTGGAGCAGGTCGGTGCGCACCTTGTCCGGGTTGGCCTCGGGCTTGTCGATCTTGTTGATCGCCACGATCATCGGCACGTTGGCGGCCTTGGCATGGTTGATGGCCTCGATCGTCTGGGGCATCACGGCATCGTCGGCAGCCACGACCAGCACCACGATATCCGTCACTTGCGCACCGCGCGAACGCATCGAGGTAAAGGCGGCGTGGCCCGGCGTATCCAGGAAGGTCAGCGTCACGCCATCCTTGGTCTGGACCTGATAGGCGCCGATATGCTGCGTGATGCCGCCCGCTTCGCCCGCGACCACCTTGGTGTTTCGGATCGCGTCCAGCAGCGACGTCTTGCCGTGATCGACGTGACCCATGATGGTTATGACCGGCGGACGCGGCAGAAGATCTTCTTCCTTGTCCTCGATTTCCTTGATCACGTCCTCGACATCCGCGTCCGAGACGCGCACCACGTTGTGGCCGAATTCCTGAATGATCAGTTCGGCGGTGTCGGCGTCGATGGTCTGGTTCTGGGTGACCATCATGCCCATCTTCATCAGTTCCTTGACCACATCGGCCACGCGTTCGGCCATGCGGTTGGCCAGTTCCGAAACCATGATCGCTTCGGGCAACTGAACGTCTCGGATCACCTTTTCCCGTTCCACCGGGCCGCCCATGGCCTTCTGACGCGCGCGTTCCTGTTTGCGCTTCATCGCGGCCATCGAGCGTTGGCGTCCGCCTTCACCGCCAGACAGCGCCTGGTTGAGCGTCAGCTTGCCGGACCGGCGACCATCCTCGCGTCCCTTGCCGCGCGACGGACGCTGTTCGCGCTCGCGCTCGGTCTTGCGTTGCGAGTCGGGTGCGGCGGGCTTGCTGGGGGTGGCCTTGGCCTTGGGCGCTTCCTTGGCGACTGCGGCCTCAGCCGCGGCGCGCTGTTCGGCCACCTCGGCTTCTTGGCGCTTGCGTTCTTCTTCCTCGGCTTTCTGGCGCGCCTTTTCCTCGGCCTCGCGTTGTTCGCGCTCCTTGGCTTCCTGTTCGGCGCGGCGGCGGGCTCGCTCCTCTTCGCGTGCCTTTTCCTCGGCCTCGCGCTGGGCCGCCTCTGCGGCCTCGCGCGCCTTGGCAGCCTGCAAGGCTTTCAGGCGGCGCTCCATTTCGGCATCCGAGATCCCGGCAGGGCGGCGCGAAGGGTCGCTGGACGGCGTGGCGGTGCCGGCGGCGGGTTTGGACGCACCCGGCTTGGGAACCACCACGCGCTTGCGTTTGGTCTCCACCACGACATTCTTGGTCCGTCCGTGGCTGAAACTCTGTTTCACGTTTCCGGGACGAGCGCCCCCACGAAGGCCCAATGTCTTTTTGCCATCACTATCGCTCATAAAGCTACTTACCCTTCCGAGCGGCCCTTGCCGCCGTCATCCGTTTTGCGCAAGCCACGCAGGCGCTGCGCTTCCTCTACAACACGTTTGGCGAGTCCACCAGAGGACAGCGCCGCATGTATCACTGTTTGGCGGCCAAATGCCATGCCCAATTCATCCGCGGTGAGCCAGCCGATATATTTGCCAAAATGCGGCGTGCTCAGTTTCGATTTGCCCCGGCCCGACCCGTCGGCAGCCTGGATCAGCACCTGCGCCTGTTCCTTGTCGAGCCAGGTCTTGACCTTTTCGTACCCCGCCACCGCGTCGCCGGATTTGCGCGCCATGCTGATGAGCTCGACCACGCGGCGCGACAACAGGTCTTCGACCTGGTCGATCAGGGTTTCAGACGCCGTCACCGGCGCTTTCAGCCCACGGGCGAACAGGTTCTTCTTGATCGCCCGCTCCAGCGATGCGCGGTCGGCGGCGACATAGACGCCGCGCCCCGGCAGCTTGGCGGCGATATCCGGATACACCTGACCGTCCGGGCCTGCCACAAAGCGGATCAACCCATATTTAGGGTGAATATCGCCTGTGGCGATGCATTTCCGTTCGGGCGCTTCCGAACGATCCTTGTGGACGCCGCCGCGACCCATGGCCGTCTCCCGGAGCCTCGGTTCAGGCTCCGGCCTCCTCTTCCGACGGTTCCTGATCGCCGTCTTCGGCCTGGGCTTCCAGATCGGCCGGATCGACCCAGCCCAGCATGATGCGCGCGGTCATCACAAGATCCTGCGCCTCTTCAAGAGAAACGTCGAACGGTTCGAGAATGCCGTCGTCCTTGACGCGCTGCCCGTCAACGGTTGTCCAGCCGCCGGCCAGTTCCCAGTCGGCGCAGGTGGCGAAGTCTTCCAGCGTCTTCACGCCGTCCTTTGCCAGAGCCTCTACCATCTGGGGTGTCAGCCCCTCGAATTCAATGAGGCTGTCCTCGACACCCATCGCGCGGGCGTTGTCCAGCGCGGCCTTCGCTTGCGCTTCCAGGAAATCGCGCGCGCGGGCCTGCAATTCGTTGGCGGTGTCTTCGTCAACCCCGTCGATCACCAGCAATTCGTCGAGTTCGACATAGGCCACTTCTTCGAGGTTGGTGAACCCTTCCGACACCAGAAGCTGTGCAAAGAACTCGTCCAGATCCAGGCTTTCCATGAACAGCTGGGTCCGGGCTTCGAACTCCTTCTGACGGCGGGCAGATTCCTCGGCCTCGGTCATGATGTCGATATCCAGGCCGGTCAACTGGCTGGCCAGGCGCACGTTCTGACCGCGGCGGCCGATGGCGAGCGACAGCTGATCTTCGGGCACGACGACCTCGATCTTGCCGGCTTCTTCGTCCAGAACCACCTTGGAAACCTCGGCCGGTTGCAGCGCGTTCACCAGGAAGGTCGGTTGATCCTCGTTCCAGGGGATGATGTCGATCTTTTCGCCCTGCAGCTCGTTCACAACGGCCTGCACGCGGCTGCCGCGCATGCCGACGCAGGCGCCCACCGGGTCGATCGAGTTGTCATAGGAGATCACGGCGATCTTGGCGCGCGAACCGGGATCGCGGGCGACGGCCTTGACCTCGATGATGCCGTCATAGATCTCCGGCACCTCCATCTTGAACAGTTCCGCCATGAATTCCGGTGCGGTGCGGCTCAGGAAGATCTGCGGGCCACGCTGTTCGCGGCGCACGTCCTTGATGTAGCAGCGGATGCGATCATTGGGTCGATAGCTTTCGCGACCGATCTTTTCGTTGCGACGCAGAATCGCTTCGCCCGCGCCCACATCGACGATGACGTTGCCGTACTCCTCGCGTTTGACGACGCCGTTGATAATTGTGCCGGCACGGTCCTTGAATTCTTCGTACTGACGATCCCGTTCGGCCTCGCGAACCTTCTGCAGGATGACCTGCTTGGCCGACTGCGCGGCGATCCGGCCCATTTCGACCGGGGGCACTTCTTCGACGAAGGTATCGCCGACCTTGGGATCTTCCATGTACTGACGTGCCTGCTCGACGGTCATTTCCGCCTGATAGTTCTCCAATGCATCATCTTCGACAACGGTGCGCACGCGGGTAAAGGTCGCCTTGCCGGTCTTGCGGTCGATGGACACGCGAATGTCCATTTCGGCTCCGTACCGGCTCTTGGCGGCGCGGGCGAGCGATTCCTCCATCGCCTCGACCACCAGCGCCGGATCGATCATCTTTTCGCGGGCCACGGCTTCGGCCGTTTGCAACAGCTCCAGCTGGTTTGCAGAAGTGATTGCCATCAGTTTCTCTCCTCTTCGGACCCTTCGGTCACGATCTCGTCGAATACGTTTTCGTTCAACGCGCCGCTTGCCTTGCGTTGACGCAGCATTTCCTTGATCAGGTCATCGGTCAGCACCAGTTTGGCGTCACTGAGCCAGTCGAATTTCAGACCGATGGTGATCGTTTCATCCCCCTGCGGAATGTTGATCAGCACCTCGTCACCTTCGACGCCGGCCAATTGGCCCTTGAACCGGCGGCGCCCGTCGATCAGCTCGGATGTCTCGAGCTTGGCTTCGTAGCCCTCGAACATCTCGAAATCCTTGATCCGGGTCAGGGGCCGGTCGATACCGGGGCTCGACACTTCCAGCACATAGGCGTCGAGGATAGGATCCTCGACATCCAGGGACGCGCTGACCGCGTTGGAGATCTCGGCGCAGTCGTCCACTTCGATCCCGCCCTCCGGCTTGTCGGCCATGATCTGCAGGGTGGTCTGCTTGCCGCTCATGAGCCGGATTCGCACCAATTCATACCCCATGTCTTCGATGACGGGGGTCACGATTTCAGCCAGTCGCCTGTCGATCGCAGCCTTCGCTATCAGGTCGTTTGCCATAGGATCCAAACACAAAAAAACGGGCCCGCGGCCCGTCGATCATTTCCGGTGGAGCCCCGAGCCTTTGGCCCGACGCGCCGCTGTTGCAAGGCCATATAGCGAGCGGGCCGCGGGATTGCAAGTCCGCTCGCACCTGAGGCGCAAGAAAGGCGTCACTCGGAAAGCACCCACTCTCCATCGATGCAAACATAAGGGCCGACGCGCGCCCCGTCGTCATAGACCACGCCGTCAAAAATACATTCCCGGCCTTGCGCTTGTGCCGTTGCAGTCAGCGCAAGCGACCAAGCCAGGACCAAGACGCAGGCCATGATGATCGTTCGCATTTCGGCCTCCATTATTCCACGGCAGCCGCGAATCGCGCCGGTTGCGTGTTGCGCGGATAGACAATGAGTGACAACGTCCCGCGCCCGAGCAATTGCTCGGATTCGGCCACCCGCGGTGGGAAAAGCTGATCGAAGGCCGCCTGATTCAGCCCCAACTTGACCTGTGAGCCGGAGAGAAACTCGAACGGTGTCCTCGCGGTGCAGGAGTGAAACACCGGGTCTTGCCGCACAATGAACTGGCGCATGATGTTCGAAGCATTTCCCGAGGACTTGACCAGAACGGTGATACCGCGTTGCAGGAAACTGTCCGGACAGGTGTAGACCAGGGGCTTTTCCGTTTCGGAAGTCTCACGCAGCAAAACGCCTTCGGCGACGATCTCGTGCTTGAACGGGCTGAACACAGTCTCCTGCTGAATGAAGTTCGTGTACAGGGTCGCGAACAGCTGGCTGTCATCGTTGGGCTCGTCCCTGAGCCCGTCATATAGGTCGGCAATGGCGTTCCACATCCGTGAGTCCGCCCCGCGCAAGGTTCCGGGCAGCGCGAACGGACCTTCGAGATTGTAGAGCACGTTCCGCAGATGCGGCGACAGGGGATCGTCCTTGTCCAGGCCCCGGATCGCATCCGCCAGCGCGACATCTTCGATATTGTAGTAGCCACGCGCCGCAAGCGCAGACGCAAGGGCGCGTTTCTCGGTCTGTTTTCTGGCACGATCCTCGCCGGTGTCCTGCTCACCGATTTCCAGCGCGTCCAGCCCCTTGCCGATGAGTTCGGTCAAAGATTGTCCCTGTTTCGCGGCAAATTCGATTGACCCGTCCTTGCTGACCTTGACGGTGACATCGTTTCCCTGATCCAGCGCGAAGACGGCCACATAAGCCAGGACAAGGGCCAATAGTACAATAGTAACATTCTTGACAGTTTCCATTTTCATGGGAGCGCCCCCTTGGAAATCGCTACTCAAATGAAATAAGTGTAGACTATATCACAATTTTGAGCAGACTTAAAGGCGGGGCGTTCGCCTCGATCAGGCCAACCACCACCGTTCGGCAATCCGGCTGTCATCCAGTTTTGCGCGCTGCCCGACCTGTTTGGGCATACCGACCGTCGGCGCTACCGCCAGGGTCATGTCGGACTCGGAAGGGTGAAACCGCAGCCCGCGCCGTTTCCCGAGGTCGTCCGGTGAAGGCTCGGCGGCGATATCGACAAATCCGTCCCTCAAGGCTTCGGCCCGAACGCGGGCATCGGGGATCACGATGATCTCGATCGCATCGGCCCAGCCGCACGTACCTTGCTTGTAGTGGTCGGCGACCCTGCGCCCCAGGAAATGCCGCCCGTCCTGCGCCCGCTCGACCCGATAGCAGCCCGTGCCGTTGGCCTGGTGAAGCGGGGTGACGTTCTGGCCTGCGCGTGTCACCGCAAATCCTGCATCCGCCAGCAAGAAGGGGAGGCTCGGATTCGATGCAGCCAGTTCCAGATGCACCCGCTCGGCTGCCAAGGCCTCGGCCCGACCCAGTTCGGCCAGCACGGCAACCACGTCATTGACGTGAAGCGGCACGCCATCGTGAAACCTGACATCCGCGCGCAAGTCGAAGGTCCAAACCCGTGCATCGGCGTCGGTCTGCCAGCCACCCGCAAGCTCGCCGCGCAATGTTCCGTCAGGCGCAATCTCGGTCAACGTGTCGAAGACGGCGCCGCGCGCGACCTGTTCAAGGCTGTCGTCGCGTGGGACTGCCAGACGCAGAACACCGCCTTTTTTCGGTGTGTCCGCCAGTGACACGCCGGATGCGGCCAGCAAGGCAGCGGCGGCACCGGAAGCAAATAGGGCGCGGCGATCGATCCGGGTCATGCGACACCCTCCGCGATGCCGTCCATGATGCGGACGAGTTCGGCGCTGATCCCGGGTTCCGACAGGGCGTGACCGGCATTCCGGATCAGCTTCAGCTCGGCATTCGGCCATGCTTCACCGAGTTTCCAGGCAGAAACCGGCGGGCAGATCATGTCATAACGCCCCTGAACGATGTGACCGGGAATATGAGCGATCCTGTCCATGTTGGCCAGAATCTGACCGTCGCTTTCCAGAAAACCGTGGTTGAGAAAATAGTGGTTCTCAAGCCGGGCAAAGGCGCGTGCGTAGTCGCCCGGGCTTTCGCCGGTCGAACCGTTGCTGTGGATCGAAGCCAGTGCGTTTTCCCAATTCGACCACGCACGGCCATAGAGGATCTCGGTGGCACGATCACCGGAAAACAATCGCTTGTGATAGGCCCGTATCGGGTCATGCTGTTCATGGTCCGGCAACAGCGACAGGAACTTGACCCAGGGTTCGGGCCAGAACTTTCCAGCGCCACCGCCGTAGAACCAATCCAGCTCGGCTTGGGTCATCAGGAACACGCCCCGCAGGACCAGCCGGGTGACGCGATCGGGATGGGTCTGCGCATAGACCAGCGCAAGGGTGGCCCCCCAGCTGCCGCCGAATGCAATCCAGGTGTCGATGTCCAACGCGCGCCGGATACGCTCGATATCCGCGACCAGATGCCAGGTCGTGTTGTTTTCGACCGACGCGTGGGGCCGTGACCGGCCGCATCCCCTCTGATCGAAGAGAATCACCCGGTATATGAGCGGATCGAAATACCGGCGCATCGCCGGGCTGCATCCGCCGCCCGGTCCGCCATGCAACACGACGACCGGTATCCCCTTGGGATTGCCGCATTGTTCGACGTAGATGCGATGGCCGTCGCCGACATCCAGCATCCGCTGATCGAAAGGGTCGGTCGGCGGGTACAGGTATTGAACTGCGCGCTTTTGGTCCGGGTACTTGTCCATTATGGCCCTATATAGTCCTCAACGGTAAAAAGAGCATACGGAGACCAGAATGCAAGCGCATCCGAATACGGTGGACCCGTCGGAGATCGCGAAATTCGAGGCGATGGCGGCGGAATGGTGGGATCCTCATGGCAAATTCAAACCGCTCCACATGCTCAACCCGTGCCGGCTGGACTATATCAC